>DASRJW010000124.1 GCA_035649275.1 Candidatus Krumholzibacteriia bacterium | reverse complement strand
GTGGTACGCCAACGCTCCGAATCAAACCGTCCTGCAGACTGCGGCGCAGCGCTACGAGGTCGGGGTGACCGGAAAGGGCGATGGCGGCGACGCCCAGCGGGCGTCGATGAAGGCATTGAACCCGAGCTTCCGCTGGTTCGTCTACAACTCGGGCACCGACAACTACGTGACCTCTTCGTCGGGAACACCGGAGCACGATCTGCTGGTGTCGCTGGCCGCGAGTCGGGGTTGGGACGTGGAAGAAGCATACATGCACTACTGGGATGACACGCAGGTCACCCTCGAAGGTGCCACGATCCTCATCCGCGGCTGGGGTGGCGGCAGTGCGTCGACACCGGCGGAGGCGCGCATCCCGGTGTACTACAGGAACCTGAGCCGGCGGGCGGTGAATTTCTCCACTCCCCGGGCGGCGCAGCTCAACCGGGAAGTCATGGTGCGGCTGGCGTTCGCAACGCCCTTCAGCGGCTCCAGCGTCTACCCCGACGGCATCTTCCTGGACAACTCGACGGCGCAGTTCTTCGCCTACGGCATCATCCTGAGCGGTGGCCACGTCCGCGAAGCCACCGGTCACCCGGTGATGGGGAGCCAGGCCTTCCTCGACTGGCACTGGAACGTGAACTACGGCCCCTTCCTCACCACTTTGAAAGACACGATGCAGGTGGGGGCGAACTGGACGCCGGACCATCAGCGCAAGTATCTGATGCTGAACGTGGCCAACATCTGGAGCGACGGTTACGTGACCCGGGATGCGGCGGACGTGTTGTTCATGGAGTTCCAGTACAACCCGGTGCGGAGCTTCGGGACCGGAATGGTGGACGAGGCGTACCGCCGGGATGCGCTGGCGTCGTCCGCGGGCATCTCCTGTTTCTATTCGGCGACGATGACCAATAGCGTCTCGGGTCACGTGGGGCAGTACAGCTACGCGGAGACGATGCTCGGGAACCTGGCCTGGTATCTGGTGACGCGGACGCCGGGGACGCTCTTCTACGAGATGGGGACGAGCGTACCGAGCGCCGCGGGATGGGACTCGCTCACCTGGCGCGGCTGCCTCGACGTGGCGAACCGGGAGCTGGGAGCGGCCGTGGGGGCGCCGTACACCCTGGCGAGCGGGACGGACCCGTTGGGGAATGCCTATGTGGTGAAGGCGCGGGATTACGAACGCGGCTTGGCGGTGCTGCGCAACCGCGGCGACTGGGACGAGGGCATCGAGACCGGGACCGCGGTGTCGGTGAACTTGCCGCGGTCGCTGTCGCCGGTGAGTCCGGCGGGGAACACCGGCTCGTTCGTGAGCTCGGTGACGCTGCGGAACGGCCAGGGGATGCTGTTCCTGGATCACGCGGTGGCGGTGGAGCTGGAGAGCTTCGAGGTGGAGCGGTTGGGAACGGGGGGCGCCGCGCTGCACTGGGTGGTGCGGGAAGCGAGCGCGGATCACCAGGGGTTCCACGTCTACCGAGGTGATGCCGGGGGACCGCGGCAGCGTCTGACGGGAGAATTGCTGCACGGCTTGCGGGAGTACACGTACGTGGACGCGACGGCGCCGGAGTCCGGGGCGTACTACTGGTTGGCGGAGACGGCGGAGTCGGGTGCGGTGCAGTGGTACGGGCCGGTGGAGCTGCGAGGCTTGCCGGTCGCGGGAGTGTGGCTCTCGGGGGGCGAGCCGAGCCCGTTCCGGGAGGAGACGACGATCCGTTTCGGCCTGGAGTCGGGGGGCCGGGCGGAACTCAGGGTGTACGACGTGCGGGGTCGCGAGGTGCAGCGGCTGTATGCGGGCACGGGTGATGGCCGGAGCCACGCGGTGACCTGGCGCGGCGAGGACCAGAGCGGCCGGCAAGTGTCGCCGGGCGTCTACTTCTACCGGCTCGAGACCCCGGTGCGGGTCCTCACGCGCAAGATCTTGCGGGCGGAATGACATCTCCACCCTCCGGATTCATGACGCCTTCGACCGAGGGCCGACGCAACCAGGGCGTAAGCGAGCTGAAACAGCGGCTCCTGGGCAACCTCAGAGAGACGCGTCTCCTCGGCAGCAGTGCCCTCAACAACCTGCTGATCCTCACCCGGCTCGAGCGCCAGGCCAAGAGGATCGGCAACCGCTGGATCCAGTTCCGCTACGATCCCGGCAAGACGCTGCGTGAAAACGTGGGTTTCGCCCACACGCCGGCGGACGACGCGGGTCTGCGCAAGGCACTCGAAGATCTGCAGCGGATCGCTCGACTCTGTCTCTCTCCAGGGGACGGCGTGTTGGAGATCGGCTGCGGCACCGGTCTGTATCTCAAGGATTTCGACGCTCAGTACGCTCTGACCGGGTTGGACATCAGCCCTGAGATGATCAAGGTCTGCAAGGCGGGCATCCCTCACGCGAGCTTCATCGTGGGGGATATCATGAAGACGGACATACAGAGACGCTTCAAACTCATTTACCTCGTGAGCGTGTTGGAGTTCATCAACCGCTCGGACCTGAGCCGCTTCTTTGCCCGAATGAGCAATCTGCTCGAGCCCGGCGGGTTCCTCTTCGTCCATTACCCACACGCACTCCGGTGGATGGATACGTTGTACCCCCGGTTGAAGTACATCCGGTACTCACCGCGGCTCGTCGAGAAAACGGCGCGAAAACATCTCGCGCTCATCGAGCACCACCATGCATTCGACGAGCGCATCGTAGGCCGCTACGACCGCGAGAAAGGCAGCCCAACCTTTCAGAACAGCTACCTCCTCGTCGCTTGGAAGCCCGTGGGTTCGGCCGCCGACGTGTCTCCAGAGGACGATCCTTCGCGTAGATTACCCACCTGGACGGAAGTCGGGGCAGAGTCCACGCGGTAGGGGTCTTTCCACGTGGTTTCCACGCAGGCGAGGAACTTGGCAGCGCCCGGCGCGCGCGAGGGCGGCTGCAATAGCCCGTGGCGCGACGCGCCGGCGCTCGGCCTGGTATGATTCAAGCCTCCACAACTCGTCGTACCTCTCGCGCCTGGAGACTCGTCGAGTCATGTGCGGTATCGCAGGAATCCACAATCCCGCCGCGGGGGCGCCGCCGCTGCTTTCCGAAGCTGCGGCCATGATCCACTGCCTGCGGCATCGTGGCCCCGACGACACCGGTTTCCACGCCGACGACGCCATTGCCCTCGCCCACGCCCGGCTCTCCATCATCGACCTGGAAGGCGGCAAGCAGCCCCTCCACAACGAGGACGGGAGCATCCAGGTCGTGGCCAATGGCGAGATCTTCAATTACCTGGAGTTGCGGCGCGAGCTGCAGGCGGCGGGGCACCGCTTCACCACCCACTCGGACACCGAGGTCATCGTCCATGCCTATGAACAACACGGGTTGGACTTCGTCGAGCGTTTGAATGGGCAGTTCGCCATCGCCCTCTGGGACTCTCGGGCCCACCGGCTCCTCCTGGCGCGGGATCGGACTGGCATTCGACCGCTCTACTACACGACGGTCGGCGGGCGCCTGTTCTTCGCCTCGGAAATCAAAGCCCTGTTCGCGTTGCCCATGGTGCCGCGGCACCTCGAGCCGCGGGCGCTGGGGGAGATCTTCACCTTCTGGTCCGTCCAACCGCCAGCCACTCCCTTCGCAGGCGTGCAGGCGCTGCCGCCGGGGCATTGGCTCGCGGTGGAGCGCGGCACGCTACGCCAGCAGCGCTACTGGGACTGGTCTTTTCCCTCCCAGGTGCCGGAGAACCCACCGACGAGCGAGGCCGCGGCAGCAGAGCTGCGCGAGCTGCTCGTCGATGCGGTGCGGTTGCAGCTGCGTGCGGACGTTCCCGTGGGCGCGTACCTGAGCGGCGGCTTGGACTCGGCCAGCGTTGTCGCCATCATCCGCAAGCACACGGCCGCGCAGCTGCGCACTTTCTCGCTCTCCTTCGAGGATGAGGAGTTCGACGAGAGTCGCTACCAGCGCCTGCTCGTGCAGGCCCTGGGTACGGAGCACACCGAGGTCCCCTGCAGCCGCGACGCCATCGGCGCCGCCTTCCCTTCCACCCTGTGGCACACGGAGGCACCGATCCTGCGCACCGCCCCGACGCCTCTCCTCCTCCTGGCGGCTGCGGTTCGCGAGCACGGTTTCAAGGTGGTGCTCACCGGCGAAGGCGCGGACGAAGTGTGTGGCGGCTACGATCTGTTCAAGGAAGCGAAGATCCGGCGTTACTGGGCCCGCCAGCCCGGCTCGGCGCGGCGGGCCCGGCTGGTTGGAAAGCTCTATCCCTACCTCGCGCACTCGCCGGCGGCGGCGGGTCCGCTGGCGCAACTTTTCTTCGGTCGCGGTCTGGCGCAGAGCGATCGGCCCACCTTCGCCCACATGCCGCGATGGACGACGACGCAACGGCTGTGGCAGTTCTTCGCCCCCGAGGTGGTGGCAGGATGGAAGGATTGGGATCCGGCTGCCGCACTGCAGAGTTCCTTGCCTCCCGGCATCGAGGACTGGGTGCCCATGGGGCGGGATCAATATGTCGAAGCGCACACGCTCCTGTCGTCGTACCTGCTGAGCTCGCAGGGTGACCGTGTCGCCATGGCGCATGGGGTGGAGACACGCTTCCCCTTCCTCGACCACCGCCTGATCGAGTACGCCAACAGCCTACCGCCGCATTACAAAATACAGGGACTGCAAGAGAAGGCCGTGCTCAAGAAGGCCATGCAAGGCCTGCTGCCGCCGGAGATCTTACAGCGCCCCAAGCAACCCTACCGGGCACCGGACAGCCCCTGCTTCTTCCCAAGGCAGCGCCCCCTGCCTTACGTGGAGGAGCTCTTCCGGGAAGCCCGGCTGCGCGAGTCCGGGCTCTTCGACCCCAAAGCAGTGCGCAAGCTGTTCGAGAAGTGCCGCACCGGGCGCGCTCTCGGTTTCGGCGACAACATGGCGTTCATCGGCATCCTTTCCACCCTGCTGGTGGAGGAGATGTTCGTCCGGCGGAAGGCGCTCTCTTCCCTCACGGATTCGCCGGCCGCCGCGGCCTGAAGGAGTGCTGTGCTCCTCCACGAGTTCCTGGAGCAGACGATCCGCAAGCGGCCCGAGGCCGTGGCCTTGATCTGCGGCGAGCGTCGCTGGCGCTATGCAGAAATCGGGGCTCTGGTCGAGCGCCTGGCCGCGGCGATGCAGCGCCGCGGCGTGCAACACGGCGAGCGCGTGGCGATCTACGCCGAGAACGGCGTGGAAACCGTGGTCGGCATCTATGCGGCGCTCCGCTGCGGGGCCGTGTTCATGCCCATCAACCCGCTGACGAAGAAGGACAAGCTGGCGTACCTCGTCGACGACGCCAGGCCGGTGTGCATGCTGGCGAGTGCCTCGCTGTTGCGGGTGGTGCAGGAAGCGCTGCCGGCAAACGGGCCGCTCCGGACCTGCATCGTGAGCGGTGGAGCGGCCCCTGCGGTCGGCGCCGGTGGACCGGCCCCTGAAGCGGCCGTCCCCGGCACCGAGTTCGTGCGCTTCGAGACAGCGCTCGCCGAAGGTGGCACCGCGCTGCCGGTGCCGACGATCGATCAGGATCTGGCCAGCATCCTCTACACCTCCGGTTCCACCGGCGAGCCGAAGGGTGTCATGCTGACGCATCTCAACATGGTCACGGCGATGCAATCCGTCCGCAGTTATCTCGAGCTGCAGGATGAGGACATGATCCTCTGTGCTCTGCCCCTCGCCTTCGGCTACGGCCTGTACCAGATCTTGATGGGGTTCGCGTGCGGTGCCTGTGTGGTCCTCGAGCGCTCCTTCGCGTTCCCCGTGCAGGTGCTGGAGAGAATGCAGCGCCTGCACGTCACCGTCTTCCCCGGTGTGCCCAGCATGTTCGCCGCCCTGCTCGGCCTGGAAACCTTGCCGCAGTACGACCTCGCCAGCCTGCGGCTGATCACGAACGCCGCCGCGGCTCTCCCGGAGCGGCAGATTCAGGAGCTGCGCCGGCTCTTCCCGCAGGCGCGGCTCTTTTCCATGTATGGACTCACCGAGTGCATGCGCGTCAGCTACCTCCCGCCGGAAGAGCTCGAACGCCGGCCCCAAAGCGTCGGCCGCGGCATGCCCAACCAGGAAGTCTGGCTGGCGGACGCAGCGGGGCGGTGCTTGCCTCCGGGAAGCACCGGAGAGCTGGTCATCCGCGGCAGCCATGTGATGCGCGGCTACTGGCGCAAGCCCGAAGAAACTGCGGAACGGCTCAAGCCTGGTCCTCTTCCAGGGGAGATGGTGTTGCACACTGGAGACATCTTCCGTATGGACGAGGAGGGATATCTCTACTTCGTCGCCCGGAAGGACGATATCATCAAGAGCCAGGGTGAGAAGGTGAGCCCGCGGGAAGTGGAGAACGTGCTCTGCAGCCTCGACGGAGTGCAGGAGGCCGCGGCGGTGGGGGTCCCCGACGCTCTGCTCGGGGAAGCGGTGAAGGCGATCCTGGTGCTGAAACCGGGGTACGCGTACACCGCGCGGGAGATCGTGAAGCACTGCCTCGCCAAGATGGAGAGCTTCATGGCCCCGAAGTACGTGGAGTTCGTGCGCGATCTGCCGCGCACGAACACGGGCAAGATCGACAAGAAGGGGCTGCGATGAACGCTCCAGCCTCCAAGGGCACGCCGCGTCCTGGTGCTGCGGACGACGGCGGCAGTATCAAACACCGGGTGCGCACCTATCTGCTCGACAACTTCCTGATGGGTGGAGCGGCGGAAGACATCCAGGACGACACCTCGTTCATCGACAGCCAGATCCTGGATTCCACCGGCTTCCTCGAATTGATCTCGTTCCTGGAAGAGACCTTCGGTTTCCATGTCGAGGACGCGGAGATGGTACCGGAGAACCTCGATTCCTTGCGCCGTGTCGAGGCTTTCGTGCAGGGCAAGCGCGCCGCACCCTGATGGACGCCGTCTGGCGGCAGGCCATCGTGCCGCCCCGTGCAGGCTCGTGGCGTCGCGGAGGATCCGCCGTGCTCACCCAGAACGTCTTCGATCTCGACGGTGCGAAGGAGTGCGAGCGCATCGGGGACTGGTTGCGACAGGCGCTCCGTCGCGACCTGCATCGCCACGGCATCGTCGTGGCGCTCTCCGGCGGCGTCGACAGCTCGGTGTGCGCGGCTCTCGCCGCTCGCGCCCTGGGGGTGGGAAAGGTCCTGGCGCTCCTGCTCCCGGAGCGCGACTCCTCTCCGCACAGCACCCGTCTCGGCCGGCTCGTGGCGGAGCAACTCGGGATCGAGTGGATCTTGCAGGACATCACCCCGGCGCTGGAAGCGATCGGTTGCTACTCCCGGAGGGACGAAGCCATCCGCGCCGTCCTCCCGGACTACGCCGCCGACTGGAAGAGCAAGATCGCCATCCGCGGCGGTCTCGAAGGCCGGATCAACCACTTCGTCTTGGTGGTGGAAACGCCCGCCGGAGCGGTGCGAGAGCAGCGCCTCGGGCCGCGGGAGTACCTGCAGATCGTCGCCGCCACCAGCTACAAGCAGCGCCTGCGCAAGGCCATCGAGTACTTTCACGCCGACCGGCTGCATTACGCGGTCCTGGGCACGCCCAATCGGCTGGAATACGACCAGGGCTTCTTCGTCAAGAACGGCGACGGTGCCGCCGACCTCAAGCCTATCGCCCATCTCTACAAGACGCAGGTGTACGCTCTGGCTCGTTTCCTGGGGCTACCGGAGGAGATCTGCGCCGCCCAGCCCACCACCGACACCTACAGCATGACGCAGGGGCAGGACGAGTTCTACTTCGGGCTTCCCTATGCCGACATGGATCTGGCGCTGTGGGGGCACGACCACGGCTTGCCGGCCGCGGAGCTGGGCCGGGCCCTGGGGATGGAGCCGCAACAAGCCGAGCTCGTGTACCGCGACATCGAGCGCAAGCGCGGCACCACGGCGTACCTGCACGCGTCGCCGCGCCTGGCGGCGCCGGACCTCGGAGGTTGACGAAACGGTGCGCTACGGGGCGAAACGCTGGATCGTGTGGGGCATGCTCGCCTTCACCTGGCCCCTCGGGGTGCCGTCGCGCGTCGCCTACCGCTGGTGGGGCTCGGAAGCGATCTTCGACTTCTGCGCCAAGTTGCTGAGTCTCGTCCCGGGCATTCCCGGCCAGTACGCGCGCACTTCGTTCTACGTGCAGACGCTGGACTGCGCGCACTACGACCTGGCCATGGCTTTCGGCTCCTTCGTCTCCCGCCCCACTGCACGCCTGGGTCGGCGCGTGGTCGTCGGCAGCTACACCATCATCGGCAACGCCACCATCGAGGATGGCGTCCTCATCGCCAGCCGGGTCTCGGTGCTGAGCGGCAAGCATCAGCACGGTAGCTCCCTCGAGGACGGGGAGCTGCGGCAGGAACCGGAGTACGCCGCGCTGCGCCTCGGTGCCGAGAGCTGGATCGGTGAAGGCGCGGTGGTGATGGCCTCTCTCGGCCGCCATTGCATCGTCTCCGCCGGCAGCGTGGTGACGAAGCCGGCGCCGGATCGCACCGTCGCCATCGGCAATCCGGCGCGCTTCCTCTATCCTGCCGTCACCGACGTCGCGGCGCCGGCATGACGGTGCGTTGCGCCCGTCCTCTGCGGCCTTTTCACCTCGCTCTCCTTCTGGTGTTTCTAGCGGCGGCGGTGGAGGCGCGTCCGATGGCTGGCAGCACGGGGTCCGGCAAGGTGCACATCGTCTACATCGAGGCCTCCACCGGCCAGCGCTGGCAGCTCGAGGACCTGCCCCGGCGCCTGGGAGACGAGCGCTTCCAGGTGCAATTCCTGCCGGAGTACGCCTTCGACAAGAGCGCTCAGGTCGCCGCCGCCCTCGCCGCTCCGGCCGGACTCCCGGCGGCCATCGTGTTGCAAGAGTGTTCCGTCTACTTCCCCGGACCGCTGCCGGAATACGAGCGGCTCTTCCGCCGCTGGGTGCAGGAAATCCGTGCCGCCGGCGTCACCCCCATCGTCGCCACGGTGATCCCTCCGGCACGCCACCGCGGCTGGAGGCAGGAGTTCGCCGAGTTCGTCAAGGTCAAGCTGCTCGGACGGGAGAAACAATTCGATCAGGTGCTCGCCTTCAATGACTGGCTCCGCCAGCTGGCACAGGAAGAGAAGTTGCTCCTCCTCGATCTGGAGGTCGCGCTGCGCACGAGCAGCAGCGACGCACATCTGCGGCCCGAGTGGGATGCGGGCGACGGCATCCACGTGAACGCGGCGGCATACGCCGTGCTGGATCGACTTCTGGGGCAGACGCTGTCGCCGTTGCTCCCGGCGCCGTGAGCGGAATCGGCTACGATCCGGAGGGACCCCCACCGGAGCGCCGCATGCCCGCGACCACTTTGCGCCGTCACCAGACCCTGGAAGAGATCGGCGAGGCCGCCTGGGAAGAGCTGCTGGCCCGAGCTGCGCGAGCCTCGGTGTTCCAGACCTATGCTTGGAACGCCTGCTGGTGGGCGGCGAAGCAGAATCGCCGCCGGCGTCTGGTGTTGCTCTCGGCCTGGGAGAACGGCGAGTTGGTCGCTCTGGCGCCCCTTTTCCACCAGGCGTCGGCGCTCCGGAGGGATCTCTGCTTTCTAGGCCACGGGAACTCCGATTACCTCGATTTCGTCGTCGCCGCGGGTCGTGAGGACGCCGCTGCCACGCTCCTCGCCGCCGCCGGAAGCCTCGAGGAGCGCTGGCATCGCTTCCACCTCCTCGATCTTCCGGCATGGTCGGTGGTGCGCCAAAGACTGGAGGCAGCGGGCACCCCGGGTTCCCTGCTCTTCCGCCGCGGCGACGACACCGCCTGCCCCGGCCTCGTCCGCCTGACCGGCGAGAAGACCTTCCTCCTGGCGACGCAGCACAAGATGCTGCGCAACAACAGCAAGATCCTCGCTCGCGCCGGGCGGGTGGAGACCGTGCACCTCTCCGGCGCCGCGGCGATCCAGCCGCACCTGGAGGGTTTTTTCGCCACCCACGTCCGCCGCTGGTCCAGCACGCCATATCCCAGCTTGTTCCTCGACGAGGAGAATCGCCGTTTCTACCGCTGTCTCGTCGAGCACATGCCGGTGGAGCGGCTGCTGTTCACGGTGGTCACGCTGGACGGCCGCCCCGTCGCCTATCATTTCGGCTTCGTCTACGGCGGCATTCTCTTCTTCTACAAGCCGACTTACGACGTGGAAAGCCGGAGGCTCTCTCCCGGCTCGACGCTGCTCGTGGAGCTGTTCAAGTGGTGCGAGGCGCGGGGGCTCGAGGAGTTCGACTTCACCCGAGGCGACGAGGCGTTCAAGGAACGCTTCGCCAACCACGTCGATCACAACGCCAGCTACGTATGGTACCGGAGTCGCTCGGCCTCCTGGCAGGATGCGCTCGCCGGGCGGAGCCTGCGAGCGGCGCGGCGTTTGCTGCGCCGGTCGCGTTAGCCACCGGGTCGCGACGAAGGGGCGGCTGCGCTGGGCGTCGGGCCACGACGGAGGGGCCGGCCGCGCGGGGTGCCGGGCTGCACCAGGCAACGCCCCCTTAGGGGCTGTGCTATCATGGCCCTGCCATTCAGGACAAAGATCTCGCGAGCCGAGCCGCAGCGTGAGCACAGCTCCGACCCGTGGTTCGTAGCGGCACTGCGACACCGCAGCACCACGGCCGCACCGTGGGGGGTGTGGAGGGCGAGAGCGCCGTGAATCACTTCAAGCGCACAGCGAAATCCGCGGCGGAAGGCTTGGGGCTGTACCGCCTCGCCCGCCAGGTGAACCGGCAGCGGGCCGCCATCCTCATGTACCACGGGGTGACGCGCGAGGAGCAGTCCCCCGACTGGGCGCAAGTGCCCCTGGCTGCTTTCGAGCAGCAGATGGGCTATCTGAAGGAACACTACAACGTGGTGCCGCTGCGCCAGCTCCTGGGGATGCTGGCCTCGGGCACGGTGGCGCCTTACACCGCCGCAGTCACCTTCGACGAGGGCTATCGCTCCACCTACGAGCTGATCCACCCCGTGCTGCAGCGCCTCGGCATCCCCGCCACCACGTACCTGACCACGGAATTCGTCCGCTCGACTCCCCACGACCACCGCTACATCTGGACCGACTACATCGCGGTGCTCTTGGAGTCGTGCGGCGAACCGCAGCTCGATCTGCGCCCGTGGGGCCTACCGATTCTGGATATCTCGACACCGGAACGGCTGTATCGGGCGCGCCGCCTCATCTCGCTCCACCTCAAGGCGCTGCGTTCGCTGGACAAGGATGGCGTTCTCAAGGCGCTGGAGGACCGCTACGGCGAACGCGTCGAGCATTGCCGCTTCGCCCGTTACCACGGCCTCACCTGGGACGAGGTGCAGGCGATGTCGCAGCAGGGATGCATCGATTTCGGGGCCCACACCCGCTCGCATCCGATCCTGAGCCGGATCGACATGCCGCGGCTCGAGGAGGAGGTCCTCGGCTCCCGGGACGACATCCACTCCCACCTCGGAAGGTACGTCGAGGACTTCGCCTTCCCCAGCGGCCGGCGCGAGGACATCAGCGACGAAGCGCTGGCGCTGGTGCGCCGCGAATTCAAGAGCGCCGCCACCACCGTCTGCCGGCTCAACGAGGCGGATCAGGATCCCTACTTCCTCTTCCGCCTCGGCATCGGCTGCGACCTGGGCTTCTCCAGCTTCAAAGCCCTGCTCTCCGGTCTGTACAGCTTCGGTAAGTGATCACTCCACCTCGGAGCGCGCCAGGGTCGGACGGTCGATGCCACCCTGGATGCCGGCCTTCAGCAGTCCGTACTTCCTGTACTTGCGCGCCCGGGCCAGGAGCTTCTCGGCGGAGCGGCGGTCGACGTGCTCCTGCACCGTCTTCCAGGTCTCGTAGACCCGGAAGAGGTCGCCGCTCGTATGGTCCTGGCGCGGCACCGCCCCGAGAGGATGGTAGATCCCGGGGCCGTATTCCTTCGGCTGGTAGCAGTTGATGTTCTCTTCGAAGCTGCGCCGGGTGTAGGCGAAGAAATCGTCGAAGGTGCGGCGCATGAGCACCATCTCGTACTTCTCCGGATCCCGCAGCAACAGCGATCCCGGCTCGATGTTCATGGGCGAGACATAGGGATAGCGCACGTCGGCGAACTTGTCGTACACCGCATCGGAGAAGACCGGGATGGCATCGACGTCGGCGTCCACCTCGAAGGGCAACCCCATGAGAGTGCTCAGGTCGACGGTGAAGTTGTCGTGGCGGTGCACGTGCTCCAGGACGTCGTACAGGTCGGCATCGGAGAAGAAGGCCTTCAGGTAGCGCCGCTTGCCCAGGAACTCCCGCAGCCGCTCCGAGGCGGTCTGCACGTCGATGCAGAGCTCGACGAAGTTGAAGGTCTCGGCCAGCGCATCCACCAGGCGCTTGCTCGGCAAGGACCAGCTGCAGAAGTAGACGTTGTGCTTCTTCTTCTCCATGGCCTCGAAGAGGTGCAAGTGGTAATCCTCGTCCACGTTGCCCCGGAGCGGATCGAAATCGAAGGTGATCCGGCCGCCGCCGGGATACTTGTCCAGGATCTCGATCTCCTTGAGGATGTGCTCGACGGGACGATAGATGTAGCGGGCCCGCCCGAAGCTCTGTTTGTTGTTCCACGCGTTCGCCGAGCAATAGGCGCAACTCTCCACGCAACCCTTGCCCGTCCAGATGTAGCTGTTCAGCACGCTCACGTCGGAGACGATGTCTTCGAGGCGCTCTTCCAGGTAGGTGTCCTGGAAGGTGGCCTCGTCCTGCACGTACCAGGTGCCCTTGGCGGGAAGGGCCGGGTTCTGCTTGAAGACGCTGTTCAGCGGCTCCGTGCCGCTCACCAGGCGGTACAGGGGCTCCTCGCCGTCGCCGCGGATGACCACGTCGAAATCGGTGCGGGCCACGAGGTCCTGGGCGAAGAAGGTGGCGGTCTGGCCGCCGGCGATGGTGACCACCTTGGGATCGGCCTTCTTGATCAGCGAGGCGATGTAGGAAGAGGAATACAGTGTGTCCCACCACTTGCAGCAGACGGCAGCAAAGTGCGGCCGGAAGCTCGCGATCTCCTGGGCCACGGTTTCCTCGAAGCCGGCGTGGTTGAGCGGCACGATGCGGACGTCCACGTGCCGCCGGTGCAGGTACGAGGCGAGCCACAAGAGCGCGTTGTTGAACTTGTGGTGGTCGCCGTTGCGGTAGCGCGGCGGGTTGAAGAGGATGACACGCATGACGCCCTCCTGCGACGGCTGCCCGTCAGGGTCTCGATCTCTCCCGAGCCGGGGCGGCCGCGCGGGCCGCCCGGCTCGGCTTGCCTAGGCCTTCTCCGGCGGCATCGACTTGCCGGAACGCATGCTCTCTCGGACCTTCTTCAGGTTGCGGATCACGATCGCGTCCAGGTTGTCGCCGAAGCCCTGGATGCCGCGGCGCAGGGGCTCGATGGCACCGTAGAGCTTGGAGAACGAGGCGTAGTAGTCGCGCAAGTTCATCTTCGTCGGCAGCACCGAGTGCAGCAGATCGTAGTAGTCGTAGTTCGGCTCGATGATCTGGTCCTTCATCTTCTCGTACGTCACCGTCCCCGGGAACGGCGTGAGGATGAAGTACAGCGGCAACCCCAGGTTGCGGGAATCCACGAAGCGCTGCAGGTTGTCGAAGTCCTGCGGCTCATAGTCCTGGGCGAGGACGAAGTTCGAGTTGATCTCGAGATCGTTGTGCTGCAGGATCGCGATGGATTCGTGGGTGTCCTCCATCGTGGCGTCCTTGTTGTAGTCCACCAGATCCTTGTCGCGGATGGTCTCGAAGCCCACCATGACGCGCTTCAAGCCCACTCGGGCCCACTTTTCCATGAGCTTGGGGTCGCGCCGGATGCTGTCGGTGCGGGTCATGTAGAAGTAGCTCTTCTTGATGTCCCGCTCCTCCAGCAGGTCGGCGATCCGATGCATACGCGGCACGTCGATCATCGCCTCGTCGTCGGTGAACCAGACGTTCGGTTCGGCGATGGAGGCGACCTCGTCCACGAACGACTCAGGGCTGCGCGAAAGGTACTTGCCGTTCGTCGTCGGCCAGAGGCAGCAGAACTCGCAGCGGAACGGGCAGCTGTAGGAGCTCATGATCGAGGCCACGGGCTTCATCCACTTGTCGAAGTACTGCTCCCGCACGTGGGCGGAGAGGGCGCGGTTCGGCCAGCGGTAGCTGTCCAGGTGCGGCCACGGGCGCTGCGGGGTCATCTTCATGCCGCCGTTGTCGTGCAGCGCCAGACCGCGGAGGCCGGCGAGGTCGGCCTTGATCCCCTTGGCTTCCCAGGTGTCCACGAGCTCGCGCAAGGTGTTTACGCCTTCCGCCGGCGCCACCACGTCGATGTGCGGGGTCAGGAGCTCGGCGGGAGCGCCGTTGGCGAAGAAACCGCCGACGACGACGCGGATCGCCGGGTCGGTCGCCTTGATCTCCTCGGCCAGGCGCTTCACGGTGTTGACGTCCACCGTGTAGGCGGTCATACCCACGACGTTGGGGCGGAACGACGCCAGAGTGTCGCTCAACGGCGTCTTCTGCACCCGCATGTCGAAGAGCGCCACATCGTGGGCGTCCTCGAGGCCCGAAGCCAGATACTCCGCCCACAGCGGCTCGGTGACGAAGATCGCGTCACCGCCCCAGACGTGTGGGTTCGTCGGCGGCTGGATGAACAGGACTCGCATCGTATACCCCCTGCTGAGGCTCCAAGCTACGCAACTTGCCTTCGAGATAGAGACGCCGGAAATGCTGGTGACGGCGCTTGCCGCTGGAGGTCTTGGCGAGGGTGCCCCGCGCCACGAGCAACGTCTCGCTCACCTCCAAGCCGAGGTGATGGAAGATGCGGTCGCGGATTTCCGCGGCGATCTCGGCGAAGGGGCGCACCGAGGGCTGTCCGACCTCCGCCGCCACCACGACGCGCTGCGTGCCGCGCCGGGCATCGTCGATGCCGAAGGCGACGAAGCAGCCCGGACGCAAGCCGGCCACCTGGGCGAGGGCGGTCTCGAAATAGCTCGGGTCCACCTTCCGGCCCTGGACGGTGATCCGTTCGCGCACACGGCCCACCCAGAAGAGCTCGTCGCCGCGCTTGTAACCCAGATCTCCGGTGCGCAAGAGCTTGCCGTGGAGGGCGCGGCGTGTTTCCTTCCTATCTCCCACGTACCCTTGCATGCGGGACGGCGTGTGCACGGCGATCTCTCCGACCTGCCCGTCCGCGAGCGGTTTGCCTAGCCGGGAGAGGATGCGGAGGTCGACGCCGGGGGCGGCGCGGCCCACGCCGACCACGGTCACCGTGTTCCGTGCGGCGGCTTCGAGCGCCACCGCCTGGTGGCGTGATTGCAACGCCTCGCCATCGAGATGCTCCCAGCGCAGCGGTGCTTCGAGAGAGCTGAAGGCCACGCCACCGACGCACTCGGCGCAGCCAAAGTTGGTCTGCATCGCCTCCCAGCGCAGCCCGTAGGGGGCGAAACGGGAGTGGAAGCTCTGCATCGTCTCCAGATGGATGCGCTCGGCGGCGTTCCACAGGGCGCGCACTCGCTCGAGGCGCACGCCGTCCATGTCGGCCGGCGTGATCTTGCGCACCGCGAGCGCGAAGCCGAAGTTGGGCGACCAGCTCAGAGTCGCCCCTGTCTCCGCCATGCCGCGCAGCCAGAGCGCCGGACGCTTGACGAAATCCTGTGGCCCCGCCATGACCAGCGGCACGCCGGACGCCAGGCAGAGGAAGAAATTGTTCACCAATCCCATGTCGTGATAGAGCGGCGTCCAGTTGAAGCAGAGGTCGTCGGCGGCCAAGCGCATGGCGGCGCGCATGCCCGCGAGCGCCGCCAGCACCGGTTGCTGCCGCCACTGGCAGACGCGCGGGAACCCCGTGGTCCCCGAGGTGAGCTGGAGCGCCACCACGGCGTGGGCGTCGAGTCGAGGCGGTGCCAGGTTGCCGGAAAGCGCCGGGACCGCTTCGGCGCCGAAGAGGAAGCGCGTTTGCCGGCGGCGACTCTCGAGCTCCTGGCGCTGCTCCACCATGCGGCTCGGGCAGAGCACCAGCTTGGGAGCGAGCTTGACTACCATCCGGGCGAGCACGGCGGCGAGATTCGAGTGCATCCCTTGTAAAACCGGCGGCGCCACCAGGAGCGGCACGGCGCCGCAGAGCAAGACGGCAAGGAGCAGGATGGCGCATGCCTCGTTGCTCGGCAACGCCAGGATCACCACGTCCTTGGGCTGCACGCCGAGCTGACGGAGACCCAGCGCCTGCGCCGCGGCGCGCGCGTGGAGCTCTTCCCAGGTGTGCCAGGTCACCACGCCCGTCGGGGCGAGGAAACCCACGGCGCGTCGGGCCGGGTCGCGCTCGAGCTGGGCCTCGAAGCTCGCCTGCAGGGTCTCGTTCATGCCCGTCCAGCCCGGCGCCCGCGCGGCACGGGGCCTTCACCCTTTCTTGCGAGCCACCAGGAGCCCGGTGGCTCCGACGATCGGAAGTTGAGAGACGCCGGTGAAACCGCAGTCCTCGAGCCAGGAGCGGATCTCGTCGCTGCGGTAGGCGCGGCCGCGCTTGGTGTCGAGCAGCAACGCCAAAGAGAAGAGCGCCGCCTCGGCAGCGGCGGGGGAGTCGGGCATGGTTTCGTGCACCAGCACCTCGCCGCCCGGCGGCAGGGCTTGGTGCACGCGCCGGAGGATCCCCAGGCACTCTTCCGGTGACCAATCGTGCAGCACGTTGGCGACGAGGACGCAATCGCAACCTTCCGGCAGGCGGTCGGCATGGAAGTCGCCCGCCACGGCGCGGGCGCGTTCCTCCAGCCCGGCCTGGCGGAAGCGTTGCCGCGCCAGGGCACACACCGGTTCGAGGTCGAAGAGGGTCACCTGCAAGTGCGGATGACGTGCAGCGATGAGGGCGCCGAACGCTCCCGAGCCACCCCCGAGATCCAGCAAATGCCGGCGCGAAGCGAAATCGTAGCTCTCGGCGATTCGTGTCGCTGGCCAATAGGCGAGTCCTGCGAGACCGTCGAAGAAGAGCCCGAGTTGCTCCTGGTCCCCGGTCAAATGGTCGAACAGATCGTCCGGTCTGCTCCCCGTCGCGGTTTGGGGCGCGTTTTCCTGCACCGCCTGCTCGAGCCGTCCCCAAATGCCGTAGCTGAAGCGTTGCCAGAAGGAGAGCACCGGGTTGTAGGAAGACTCCCGGCCGGGCACGAGGAAGAGCGCGGCGGTGCGCGAGTTCTGATAGCGGGAGCCCTCGACATCGCGCAGCAATCCCAGCCCCACGCAGGCTCGAAGCAGAGCGGTGACGCCGCGCGCGTCGCTCCCGAGCTGCGCCGCCACTTCGGTCGCCGTCTTCGACCCCTTGGCCAGGAGGGAGAAGAGTCCGAGAGCATTGGCGGCGAAGAGCACCTGCGCCCGCTGGTAACCTGTCGCCAGTTGCACGATGCCGGCGAGTCCGAGCTCCGCCGCCGCCGGGCGCGTTTGTGTGCTCATGCCCGCTTCCTCCGGGGAAGCATCACGCCCCAGCTCGGGGCGCGCGCAGCTTCGCCTCCACCGCGCTGGCCAAGGACTCGGCGTTCTGGAAGAGCTCGACGGACAGATCGGCATCGTCGAAGGAGACGTCGAATTCTCTTTCCAATTCCATGATCAGGTCGAGCACCGCCACCGAGTCGAGACCGAGACCGCTGGAGAGCAAAGGGGTCTTGGCGTCGAGTCGGATCCCCTTCTCGGGGGCCACGATGCGCTGCCCGAGGATGTGGAGAACCTGGTCGGTTACCGAGCTTTGCACGCTTCGGACCTCCTTGGCGTGGGTGGAAGGCTAGGGGTGACCGAGTGGGGCACGGAGCGGGATGGCGTTGCGGTGGGGGGTACGGACACCGTGACCCCTAGGCACGGCTGACCGGGGCGCCAGCGTTGGCGCCGTCCGAGTTTCCAGCGCAGGCGGTTCCCCTCCGACCGCAATCGGCGCATGTGCAGCGATCCGAAGAGGAACTCCACCCGCAGAATCCACCCGACACTCTCGTACCCGAGCCGCGCATGGGTGCGGATGGAGTGGCGGTTGTCGTACTGGCCGTAGCCAACGAACCAGCGCACACCCTGGCCACGAAGATTCGATAGCGTGAAGCGTGCCAGCCCTCCGTACACCCGGGTGAAGCGGTACGGAGGCGCGACATACGAGCGATAGGTGCAGGCTTCGTCGGCCTGCAAGAGGAGCTCGCACTTGACTTCGGGAACGTAGAGGCGCTCCCGGGCGGCCCAGGCGTAGGCGACGATGTCCTGGCCCCGGCGGGCCACGAAACCCTGGCGCCCCTGGGCGAGGTCGTCTCGGAAGCGGCGTTCCAACCAGCCCTGATCGGCGTCGGGGTCGGAAGCGGCGATCAAGGCGAATGCCGCAGCCGGCAGGGGTTTTTCCGCTTCCAGGCGTTCGAGGACGACGTCCCGCGGCAGGGTACTTTCCGGCACCGCCTCCCCCCGGGTGATCACGATGCGGTCGATGCGGAGCAGCCGGCGCGGCACGCACCGGCGCACCAGGACGAGGAGGCCGTCCAGGTCGCGCTCGCGCAGCAACCGCAGCAGTCGGGTGAACCCGCCCGGCCGGGTCGGTGTAGGAACAGGCTGACCCAAGCGGGGCCTCCAGGAAAAACGGAATTGAAGCCGAAGCAAGGACCGAGGTTACCAGGCGCCGCCGATTCCCGTCCAGGAAAGCGCCCCCGTGGACCCGCAGCGCCTGGACAGGTGTGGGGTGCTTCGACTCTGGGGGGTGCTTCGACTCTGTAGGGTGCTTCGATCTTCGGGACGGCTGATCCCAGCGGGCTTGCTCCCCAGAGGTGGCATTTGACGCAGACGAAGCCTTCGTTCGATCCTCCCGGGCACCCCTCTGGCAGTACACCAGCGACTGTGCTGGAATGAAAGCAATGGATCCGATGCCAGCCGTCCGTTCTTGCCTCCGCCGCACCAACCCCTCTGGCGCTCTCTCGAGATGGCGGCCCTTGTGCCTTGCCGGTGGGTTCCTGTGCTTTGGCCTCGCGGCTTTGGCTGCCGGCGGCAAGCCGGAGGACTGGAGCCTCAAGCACGGGGTCATCTGGTACGCCAGCGCCCGCGACGACATGGTGCGAGAGGTCGCCGCACGGCGTTATCGCGTCGGCATCACCGGCAAAGACGATCGGGAGGATGCAGATCGCGTCGACATCAAGACGCGGAATCCGGCCTTCCGCTGGTTCGTCTACAACTCGGCGACGGACAACTACGTGACCTCGCGGCAGGGGACGCCGGAGCATGATCTCTTGGCGTCGCTCGCCTCCAGCCGCGGCTGGGACTTGGAAGAAGCGTATCTCCATTATTGGGACGACACCCGCCTGGTCCTGGAGGGCGACACCATCCTCGTGCGCGGTTGGGGCGGGGGGAGCGCCACAAGCCCCGCCGAGGCCCGCGTGCCCGTCTACTACCGCAACCTGAGCCGGCGGCTGGTGCAGTTCTCTACCCCCCGGGCGGCGCAGCTGCACCGCGAGGTGATGGTGCATCTGGCCTTCGCGACGCCCTTCGCCGGGTCCACCATCTACCCCGACGGCATCTTCCTCGACAACGCCACCGCCCAGCTCTTCAACTTCGGCAACATCCTGAGCGGCGGACGGGTGCGGGAAGCACCAGGGAACCCGCAACTCGGCAGCAGGGAGCACCTGCGCTGGCACTGGAACGACAACTTCGGCCCCTTCCTCACCAGCCTCAAAGACACGCTGGAGGCGGCCGCACGCTGGGCCCCGGACCAACGGCGCAAGTTCCTCATGATCAACGTGGCCAACATCTGGGACGACGAGTACGTGAGCCGCGACGTCGCCGACATCCTCTTCCAGGAGTTCCTCTACAACCCGGTGCGCAGCTTCGGGAAGGGGATGGCGGAGGAAGCGTACCGGCGCAACTCGCTGGCGGAAGCGGCGGGAATTGCCACCTTCTACAGCGCCTCGACGGCGCGCAACGTCCAGGGCCGGAGCGGCGAGTTCAGCTATGCCGATGTCCTGCTCGGGAACCTGGTGTACTACCTGGTGACGCGCACCCAGAGCACCTTGTTCTACGAGATGGGGACGAATGCGCCGAACGTCGCGGGGTGGGACACCCTCACCTGGCGCGGCTGCATCGACGCCGCCGCCAAGCAGCTCGGCGCCCCCGCCGGCGGACCCTACACACTGGCCCAGGGTCGCGATCCCCTGGGCAACCCTTACGAGGTGAAGGCACGGCGTTACGAGCGCGGCCTCGTGGTGCTGCGCAATCGGGGCGACTGGAACCAGGGGATCGAGCCCGAATCGGCAGTGACGGTCGACCTCCCCACTCCCCTGGCTCCCGTCGATCCGGCGGGCCGGGTCGGGGTGGCGGTCACCTCGGTGCGCCTGCGCAACGGCGCCGTAGCCATGCTCCTCGGTAGCGTTCCCGGCCCCTGACTCCAGACGGAAAACAGCCGGGAGGCGCTACGAAGTCCTCCGGGGCTGCATGTGGGGGAGCCTCGACGGACCGCTGCGCCGAGAGTGTGTGCTGCCCCAGTTTCTCTGATGGACCACCAAGGTTCCCCGTCGACCGGACCCCAGATCCTTCTCCCCAGTGCGCCTCAACCAGGTCGTTCTGGCAATCGCTCAGGAGAGCCGCCCTGGGAGCGGTTGCCCGCGCCGCTTGGAGCCTGCCACCGACACAACGGGTTCTGGTACAATGAGATTGGCCTCGTCGAACGGAATGGGATGGTACGGATGACTGGCTCGAAGTGGTGCGCCCTCGCTCGCGTCTCGCTGCTGGCCGGGATGCTCCTCCTAGTGGCCGTTGTCGCCGGGGCTCAAGACCCGGCCCAGTACAAGATCGGCACGGAGGATGTGATTCGCATCGTGGTAGGAACCCGCACCGACCTCACGGCCCTGGTCCGCGCCGACGGAAAGGTCGTGTTCGCGGGGGAAGAGTTGCAGGCGGCTGGTCTCACGCCTCGACAGCTGGGTATCGCCTTGACCGAACGCAATAGCATCCGGCAGCCGGGAGCACCTCCCGTCATCGTCGAGGTCCTCCAGTGCAACAGCCGCAAGGTCACGGTGAGCGGTGAGGTCCGCACCCCGGGAACGTTTCCTCTCTGCTCCATCCCCGACCTCTGGACGCTCCTGACCAAGGATGCTGGGGGTCTGACGGCGATAGCCGATCTGAGCCGCGTCCAGATCCTGCGCGCGGAGGGCGAGCCGAAGCTGGTCCTCGTGGACCTGTCCACGGCGCCGCAGGGGAAAATCCCGAAGAACATGCCCGAGGTGCGGCCGCGCGACACCATCACCGTTCCCTCGCTCGCCGCCGAAGCCACGACGGTCACCGGCTCTTCCTTCCAGATCCTCGGCTCCGTCCGCAATCCCGGTGTGTATCCCTTGAGTCGCGCGGGCACGGTCATGGACGCCTTGGGTGTGGCCGGCGGTCACCTGCCGGAAGCGAACTTGAAGAAGGTCGCACTCACCCGCAACAATGGCGACAGCGTGGTGGCCTACAAGCTCAATCTCCAGGCGTTGCTCTATGAGGGCGAGACCGGCGCCAATTTCGATCTCCAGTCCGGCGACACGGTGACGATCCCGACCAAGTCGTTCGGTCCGGGAACCGTGGCCCGCGGCCTGGTGATACTCCTGCCCCTCATCACCTCGATCACGACCCTCATCGTGGTCGCGCGGTAAAGGGTCGCCAGAACGGAGACACGGGATGGACTTTCCCACTGGAGCCATGGATCGGAGCCTCGATCTCCGCCACTACGGGGCGATTCTCTGGCGCCGCAAAGGGCTCCTGATTCTGAGCTCCATCACCGTCTTCAGCGCCGCACTCATCGCCCTCAGCTTCATGCCCAACGAGTACGAGTCGCGGGTGAGCCTGGAGTTCCTGCAGTTCCAGTCATTCACCCGGGGGATGGAGCAGTACACCGGTGGAGACGGGGGCTCTGGGCGGAGCTACGAGGTGGAGAGGGCGGGCATGAACAGCATCATGGCCCGCATTCACAGCGCTGCGTTCTTGGAGAAGGTGGCGGTGCTGCTGCGCATGACGGAAGATCCCGGCATCCGCCAAGCGGCGGCGGCCTACCGCGCCAAGCATCCTGGCCAGGCAGGGGAAGACTTCGCCATGCGCCTGGTGGTGAAGCGCTTGCAAGCGAGCATCCGCGTCGTCGCCATCGGTCCAGCGAACTACGAAATCGTGGTCTCCGATTACAAGCCGGATCTGGCGCAGCTGAAGGCGAAGTACGTCAGTGAGCGCTTCCTGGAAGAGACGAAGGATGCCGCGACGAGAAAATACCAGAGCACCCTCGAATGGAGCAGCGACCAGCTGACTGCGGCCCGGGAGGATCTGAGGCAAGCGCAAGAAGACTTGAAAAGCTACAGGAGCGCCATGATCGCCGAGGGATTCTCCTCGGGCAGAGTGCGCGAGGAGAATCGCGGCAGCGCCGAATCGTTGCATCGCCAGCTCCGCCAAGCACAGGTCGACGCGGAAAAACGGTCCACGGAATGGAGCAACAAGCTCGGGTACGTCGGGCTGAAACCGGGTGACGGCGCTGCGCTGCGTACGGACCAGGAGGTGGAACACCTGGTCGAGGCCTTGCGCACTGCTCTGACCGGCGCCGTCGAGGACCGCTTGGCCGGCGGCGGCACGAGCGGCAGCGGTCCGAGCGAGGCGGACGAGTGGACGCCTGGGGAAACCTACCTGGATCTGCGGACCCAACTGAACAAGCGCTTGATGGCCGTGGCGGGCAATCGCAACCCCAAGGCGGAGGAAGAGCTCGTCAAGGTGCTGGCCAACAGCTCTTTCTACGACATCGACGCGCAGATGCAGAGGGATGCGGCCTCCGACCTGCGGAAGGACATCGATAGCTTCCGGCAGCACGCCTCGAGACAGCCTGCGGAGGATCTCAGGGAACAGCAACTCGAGCGCGAGGTGGCGACGGTCCAGGAGAAGGTCAACCTGCTCCAAGAGCAAGTGCAGTCGAGCCGTTGGCGGGAGAACATGGAGCTCTCGAATCTCGGCTTGCAACAGCCTGACATCCTCGACCCGGCCAAGGTTCCGCTCTCCCCGAGCCGGCCGGATCGATTGAAGATCCTGCTGGCGGCGCTGTTGCTCGGCCCGGTCCTGGGCGCCGGCTTCGCCTTCCTGAGCGAGACCACGGACGGCACGCTGCGCACGCTCGACGATATCCAGCGTGTGGTTCCCGAACCCATCCTCTGCACCACGCCGCTCCTCGCCAAGCTGAAGCCGCGCCAGCGAGGGCTACGCCGTCACTGGGTGCCGGCGGCGGTCACCGGCGTCCTGGTCCTGACCGCGGTGTTCTTTTTCGCTCGCCTGACCGTCCTCGACCACATCGGTGTGGGCAACGCCACTCTGGCCGTCCCGCCTGTCCCGCCTGTCCCGCCTGACAGCACGTCGCAAGCCCAGCGAGGGCACTGAGCCCGGCGACGGAACGGAACGAGAACATGAGCATCGAAGACGAGATTCGCCGCGATCAGCCCATGAGCACGGAGATTCAAAAGCTCGCGTCGCGGCTGTGGCGTCAGGTGCAGAAGGACGGCAAGAAGGTCGTTCTCGTCACCAGCGCTCTGCGCGGCGAGGGCAAGAGCACCACCGTGGCCTATCTCGCCTCGGCCCTCGCCCTGCAACCGGGGCGCAAGATCGTCGCCATGGACACGGACTTCCGGGACCCCACGCTGAATCGCCATTTCCACGCGGAGATCGAAAGGGGTCTGGCGGACGTGCTGCGCGGCGAGTGCTCGGTGCGGGATGCGGTGGTGCACACCGTGCTGCGGGAAGGCGATTCGGGCCTGGATCTCCTGCTTCCGGCTGGTGATGAACAGGAGCCGGAGGCGCTGCTGCAGACTTCGAAGCTGACCGAGGTTTTCCGGACGTTGCGAAGCGGCTACGACATGGTCTTGGTGGACGCGCCGGCGCTGATCCCCGTGGCCGACGGCGCCTCGATCATCCCGCACTGCGACGCCGTGATCCTCGTGGTCATGGCCGGCCTCAGCACCAAGCACCACCTCCGCCGGGCCCGGGAGCTCTGTCTCGGCCTGGGCGCCGAGATCCTCGGCGTCGTGGTCGGCAACGTCCAGCAAGCGGCCCCGGAGTACATGGATCTCAACTACTACGCCTACGCGGGGCGGGAGCGCCGCTCGAGGCCGCGTGAATCCTCCTGAGCCGGACATCCCGGCGAACCCCACGGTCTCCGTGGTGCTTCCCGTTCTGGACGAGGAGGCGGACATCTCCGGCCTCCTCGAAATGCTTCTGGGCCAGCAGGAACCGCCTGGCGGCTTCGAGGTGCTGGTGGTGGACGGCGGCTCCCGGGACCGCACGCGGGAGATCGTGAACGCCGTGGGTGCCAGGGATCCGCGGGTGCGTCTCCTCGACAACCCAGCGGTGCGCAGCAGCGCCGGGCGCAACGTCGGCGCCTGGGCGGCGCGCGGGGAGTACGTGCTCTTCGTCGACGGCCACTGCGGTCTGCCCCGGCCGGACCATCTCCAGCGTTTGGTGGAAATCTTCCGCGCCACCGGAGCCGCGTGCCTGTGCCGGCCGCAACCGCTCCTGGACCTGGCCGGCGGCGCCTGGGGTGCTGCCATCGCCGCGGCACGCCATTCCTGGCTGGGGCACAATCCGGGCTCGGACATCTATCGGGAGAGCCCGGGCGTCACCGATCCACGCTCGGCGGGAGCAGCCTACCGTCGCGCCGTCATCCTCGAACTCGGCGGCTACGACGAACGTTTCGATGCCTGCGAGGACGTGGAGTTCAACCACCGGGTGGCTCGCGCCGGCTTGCTCGCCTACCGGCATCCCGATCTCCGCCTGCAGTACCGGCCGCGGACGACGCTCTCCGGTCTCTACCGGCAGATGCGGCGCTATGGCCGCGGGCGCGCCCATCTGCTGGCGCGGCATCCTGGCGTGATCCCCTGGGCTCTCGTCGCGCTCACGCTCGTCGTCGCGGCTGGCGTGGCGACGTTCGTGCTGGCAGGCCCGGGGATCGGGAGTATCGTGGTCGGCGCGCTCGCTCTCGGCTATCTCACGCTCTGCGGCATCGAGTCGTTGCGGCTCGTGGGATGGAGGCAGGAAGCTCTGCGCCTTGCCCGAGTCTTCCCGGTGCTCCACGCCGGGCTCCTCCTCGGCTTCTGGCGTGGCCTCCTGGAGTTTCGCCGCTTCCGGGCCGAGCGCAGCTGAACGGGGGATGGCCGTGCTGTTGCAAGCGCTGGTGCTTCTCGGCCTCGGTTTCGCTGCCGCCACGACGGTGTACTACAGCGGTCTCTGCCTGGTGGCGCTCTGCCTCGCCGGAAGGCGGCAGCTCGCTCTTCCTTCCAACCCCGCGAGCCGCTTCGTCCTCGTCATCCCGGCGCACGACGAAGAAGAGGCCCTTCCGGAGACACTGCACGCCTGCGCCGCCCTCGAGTACCCGCACTCCCTCTACGACGTCCTCGTGGTCGCCGACAACTGCAGCGACGGGACCGCCAGCGTGGCTCGCGCCCTGGGGGCACGCTGCTTGGAACGCCAGGATCCGGCGCAACGTGGCAAGGGCTACGCCCTCGCTTGGGCATTCCGCCACCTCGAGAGCGAGGACTTCGATGCCGTGGTGGTGCTCGATGCCGACTGTTCCTTGGATCCGCGAGCACTTCGTGTCTTCGATGCCAGGCTGCAGCAGGGTGCACAGGCCGTGCAAGCGGCGTACGTGGCCACCAACCCCACAGAGAGCCCGATCAGCTACGTGGTGGCGCTCGGCAGGCACCTGGAAAACAACTTCTTCTACGCCCCCAAGACGCCGCTAGGACTGGCGGTGCTGCTCCGCGGCACCGGCATGGTCCTGCGGAAGGAAGTGCTCGCGCGCTTGCCCTGGCGGGCGCATTCGGTGGCGGAGGACGTCGAGTACAGCTTGGACCTGGTGGAAAACGACGTCCCCGTGGTTTTCGAAGCTTCCGTCGCCGTCTGGTCCCGCTTCCCCGCCAGCCGCCAGCAGCTCGGTGTACAGCGCTCGCGCTGGGCCGGGGGCAACTGGGAGCTCGCCCGGCGCCGGGCCTTGCCGCTCTGGTGGGCTGGATGGCGGCGGCGCAGCCTGGCCAGGCTCGATGCGGCCTGGACGCTCGTAGTGCAGAGTCGTCCGTTCGTCCTTCTCGAACTGCTCGCCGTGCTACTCGTGGCGATGGCCGCGGTCTGGTTGCGGCCGGACGGTACGTCGCGGGCTTTGCTCGTGGTGGCTCTCGCGCTGCTCGGGCTACAGCTCCTCTACCTGGCCTTCGGCATCCTTCACTACGGCCTGGATCGCCGGCGCTTCGCTCTGCTTCTCCGCTCCCCCTTCGCCCTCGGACGCCTGGCGCTCATCTCGCTCCGCGGCCTCGCGGGCTCCGGGCGGGACGTCTGGGCCCGCACACCGCGTCGCTAGCGCGAAGGGCCAGCGCCTTCACCGCCAGCCGGAGCGTGCATACGAAAACGGGCGACGCCTGCTGGCGCCGCCCGTTGACCATGGGGCACTGGTGAAGAATTACTTCTTGCGCCTCTTCGCCTTCGCTGCACCCAGCGCCAGCAGGCCGCTGCCGAGCGCGAAGAGCGTCCCGGGCTCGGGCACCGAGGGCACGTTGGGCTCGCTGAGAGAGGTGCCGTACTGGAAGGAGACGTTCGAGATGTCCCCCTCGGAGAAGGTCGAACCCGCAGTCAGAGTGAACGTGACCGAGTTCTGGATGAGGCCGTTGCCACCGGTGACCGCGGCATTGCCCAGCGTCAGGTTGTCACCCGCGGAGGTGATCCCGTACTGGACCCCATCGACGGCCGCTGGCCCCTGCAGGTTGCTACCCGGGAAGTTGGAGCCGCCGAAGAGGCCGAAGCCGGAACTCGAGGTTCCGAGATAAGCGCCACCGGGAGCTCCGGAGAGCGCGGCCCCATAGGCCCATTCTCCGCCCACGTTGCCGGCGTTGAGGGGACCGTAGAAGACCGTGGAGCCGGCGGTGAGGGCTGCAGATACAGGCGTCAAGGTGTTGGGCGGAAAGCCGGCGATGTCGAAGAACACCCCGGTCAGGACTTCTGCGGGGTTCGTCACGTCGAAGGCGCTGGTGTTCGTGAGGACGAGAGTCACGGTCGTGCCTGTCACAGTGAACGAAGCGGAGGCTGCTAGATTTGCCGCGACCCCGGTGAACGTTACGGTGGCGCTGGCGGCACTCGCCAGGCCGACGAGCATTCCCAGGGCGAGGACGATGCTGATCGGTTTTCTCATCTCGGAGTGTCTCCCATGGCAGAGGTAGGGAATTCACCAATCTATCAGCAGGGGGCGTGCCCGCCCTCCAGAACGGCACAATCAATTCATTTTTAATCACTTATCAAACCACCTCTGGGTGGTACGGTTACGGTAACCGTCAGAAATCCCAACGCCTGTATGGAATCTGTGCCCCGCAGTGGTGCGCCCACCCTGAACCTGGGAGACGTACGGTTCGCGGGTAAGAAGATTCTTCCACGGAAGAATTCAATCGTCTGATTCTATTCAAGATAACAATGAAGGATCGTAGCAGCTACCAACCCCTGGCAGGAGGTCGAGTTGCTAGGTATTCCGACACCTGGCGATTCGAGGCGACCGGCTCCTAGGCGTTCCTGCGGCCCTACAGCGTGCAAGGTTCGGTGGGAATGGGAAGCGACGGCAGACTCTAGCTCAGCGAGGCAGTCCAGGGCGGGGAATCTCGGAATGGGGGACCTTGCAGATGGTGAAGCGGTACTTCCCAGAAGCCTCTTGGGCGATGTGGGTGACAGGATCGATGTCAAAGCCCATTTCGGTGCCGAAGCGCTCCCCCACGAGACGGGCGATGGCGGCCCGGCTGCCGTCGTCGAAGCCGACATCCGGGACCACGCGGATGAGGAGATGGGTGAGGCGTTCCTGGACGATTTGCACCTGGCGCACGCCGGGAATGAGCGTGGCGAAATTCTCCGTCAGTGAGATCCCGGAGACGAATTCGCCGCGAGGCGTGAGCAGATAGTCCGCCACCCGACCGGTGATTCTCTCCAGGAGGGGATAGGAGCGGCCGCAGGGGCAGGGAGACTGAGCCTCCACGGCCCGGTCGCCGACCTCGTAGCGGAGGAAGGGCATGCCGTAGTTGCGCAGGTCCGTGACCACCACATGCCCCGCCTCGCCGCTCTTGTCGCGCTGGTCGATCTCGACGACGAGCGCGTCGGTGTTGACGTGTAGACCCTGGTGCGCCCCGCACTCGCTGGCGATCAGGCTCACCTCCTCGCAGCCGTAGCGATCGAACACGGGGCTCGCGAAGATTCTCTCCAGGGCCGCGCGCTCGTGCGGGTGCAGGACCATGGCGGTGGACAGGATGCCCTTGAAGTGGTGCGGGCCGAAGCCCCGGGCTTCCCAGAAGCGAGCGAAGAGATAGAGGGAGTGCGCGTGCCCCCAGAGCAAAGTGGCGCGCCGTTCGACGATCGCAGAGGCGAAGCGCTCCATCATGGCCTCGTCCATGCGCAAGGTGTCGAGGTAGAAGGTGCGCTCCAGGAGAGCGTGACGCAGCTTCTGGCGCCAGCGCCGGGCCGGCGGCGGATTGCCCCAGATGGCGGCGCGGTACTCACCCATGTCCCATCCGGTCCAGCGATCGCGGTAAAGCGTCACACCGCGGCGCCACTCGTTGCAGGGCTCGTCCGCCTGCACATGAAGCGAGACTCCGGTGGAGCCCGAGGTACGCTTGCGCACCAGTGCGGTGCCCGCATGCGAACGGGCCACGAGGTCCGCGGCGTGGTTACGCACCTCATCCTTGGTGAGCACGGGAACGCGGCGCCAGTCCTCCCAGGAGCGCAAGTCCCCGGGTTCGAAACCGATCGCCTCGAAGCGCTGGCGGTAGAAGGGCGATTCCCGCCACGCGTGCGCGACGACCGCCTGCAGCTCACGCCACTGTCGTTGGCGCCGTGCCTCCAGGGAAAGACCGCGCTCCTTCTGGAGGCGAGCGGCGACGCGCAAGTACGGGGAGCGCTCGTGCAACGCCCAGGGTGGGACCACGAAGGTGCGCAGCGCCCAAGGGATCACGGCCGACTCCGAGTGGCGGTGGCGCCGCGCGCGGCGTGGTCCGGGGCCTCGAGGAGACTGCGGTAGAAGCGCATGAGCTTCTCCGTCTGCTTGACGAACGAGAACTCCTCGGCGGCGCGCCGGCGCGCCGCGGCAGCCACGGATGCAGCAAGCGCACCGTCGTCGAGGACGGCGCGGATCGCCGCAGCGAGCGCCGGCGCCTCACCGGCTCGCACCAACCAGCCGGTGCGCCCGTGCTGCACCAGCTCCGCCGTGCCGCCGACATCGGTGGCCACGGTGGGCTTACCGAGGGAGAAGGCTTCGAGCAGGACGTTGGGAAGTCCTTCGCTGAAGGACGGATTCACCACCACGTCGGCCCCCGCTAGGCAGCCGAGGACGTCGCGGCGGAAGCCGGCGAAGACGACGCGCTGGGCGCTGCCGTTTTCCTGCGCCTGACGGCGCAGGTTCGCTTCCTCGGCGCCGTTGCCGAGGAGCACGAGGTGCACCGGCGGCTCGTGATCGGCGAGCAAAGCCATCGCTTCCAAGAGCACACGGTGCCCCTTTTCCGGGCTCAAGCGCCCAGCGGCGACCAGAATCGTGCTGGCAGACGGCAGGCCGAACTCGGCGCGCAGATCCACCTCGCGGACGCCGGCGGCGAGGTCGCACTCCACTGCGTTGTGCACCACGGTGACACGGTCGGAGGGGATGCCGGCACGGGCCAGCAAGCGGCGCGTGCCCTCGGAGACGCAGAGGAGACGCGGGAGACGGCGCAAGACCCAGCGGTCCAGCGCCTCGTAACGGCGCACCTTCCAGTTCTCCGCGGTGAAGCCCCGTACGAAGGAGACCTGCGCCGGGCGCCGGCGCCGGCAGGCGAGCCAACCGACGACGTTCGACTTGTATCCATGGGTGACGAGGACGTCGATGCGCTCCGCCGCCAAGAAGCGACGCAGCTGCCGCACCGCGAGCAGGCTGAAGGGCGAGCGCGTGTCGACGAGGAAGAGCGGCAGACCGCGGGCGCGGGCGGCCTCGGTGACCTCGACCTGGGAACGGTTCTCCCGGAACGAGCCCACCACGGCGCGCCAGCCGGCACGCTGCAGCTGCACGCAGTGCTCCAGGATCTGTTTTTCCGGACCGCCGAGGAAGTTGCTGGAGATCAGATGGCAGATGCCGGGCGCGGTGGCGCGCGCCGTCTCCGGGCGCCTCCGGCCGCCGCCGGGGGCCGATGCCGCCTGGGGCTCGATCATGACTGCGCGGCACCTTCCGCTGTCAATGCGCGCCGCGACCGCGGAAGACCACGTCGAAAGTCTTCATGACGATCTTCACGTTGAGCATCCAGCAGCGGTTGTCCACGTAGTAGAGGTCGTACTTGAGCTTCGTGCGCACGTCGTCGAGGCTGGCGTCGTAGTTGCGCTGCACCTGCGCCAATCCCGTGATGCCCGGGGGGACGGCGTGGCGGCGGGAGTACTCCGGCATGGCGCGCGCCAGGCGCTCGACGAACTGCGGGCGTTCGGGACGGGGGCCGATGAGGCGCATGGTCCCGTGCACGACGTTGAGCAGCTGCGGCAGCTCGTCGAAGCGCAGCGTGCGCAGCGCCCTTCCCACCCGGGTGACGCGCGGGTCGTTCTCTTCGGCCCACACCGGACCCGTCACGGCCTCGGCGTTCGGGATCATGGTGCGGAACTTCCAGATCAAGAAGCGCTGCCCCCCACCGGGGGTCTGGCGCCGCTCTTTCTTCGCCACCCTCAACCTTGCACCGTTTGCCTGTGTGTGCTGCCGGCGATCGAGACCCACCCGTTCCTGGCGGTAGAAGACCGAGCCCCCAGGGGACTCCAGCTTGAGCGCCAGGGCGATCAGCGCCAGCAGCGGCGAGACGCCGGCGAGGAGCGCCAGGGCCACGGCGCGTTCCAGGATTCCCGGTCCACCTGCTGCCTGGGCCGATCCCGCGGCGGGCCGCGTCAGAGGCTGCAGATGCGTCCAGGGGGAAAAATCAAAGACGCGACCGGTGGCGGCGCCAGGCTGTGCCGTTGTCGCTTGCGCGGTCGAATCGAACATGTTGGCACCTCCTCGAGTTTCAGTTGGGAGTGGTCACTTCGATCGTGTTGCTGCCGTCCGACACCGCGCCGTCGTCGTCGACGACGAAGAGCCGGTAGTAGTAGGTCGTTGCCGGATCGATCGAGGTATCGGTGTAGCTGGTGAGATCGCGCTCGTCGCTCTCGACGACGAGATCGGACGTCTCGTTCACCGGCCGGGACGTGGAGCGATAGAGTCGATAGAGAGAGAAGCTGGGATCGGTGCTCGCCTCCCAGTGCAAGGTGGCTGCGATGCTGGTCACGTCGGTGGCCGGGAGGAGGGTCACCGCGACCGGGGGACCGTTGATCGTGGTGGCGGAGACCTCGTCGCTGCGCGCCCGCAGGCCGCCTTCGTCCTCCACATACACCCGGTAGTAATACTGGGTGTTCTCCGTGAGACCGAGGTCGTCATGGTAGTTCTCGTAGACGTCGGTGATCCGCTTCAGCAGAACGTCCGTTTCGGTCACCGTCCCGGTCTCGTTCCGATACACCAGGTAGGCGGTGAAATCCCGGTCCTGGGAGCGGGTCCAGCGCAGGGACAAGCTCGATTCGGTGATGGCAGCAGGTGCTTCCAGAGCGACCGCATTGGGCGGGCGCTCGTTGGGGACATCGCCGCAGAGCGTGTTGACCGAGCCGGTCTGCAGCCCCGATGTGGTAAGCACGTAGACGCGATAGCAGTAGTGGTGGCCCTCGATCACGTCGGTGTCGGGGAGCTGCACGGTGCTGCGCGCCGTGATCGAACCGACCTGGCGCTCGGTGGAATCCACCGGGGCCGAGTCGCTGCGGAAGATCTGGTAGGCCGCGAAGTCCGCCGCCTGCGACTGGGACCAGCGGACCGTGATCGCCGCCGCCGCCGGGGGTTCGGCGAAAAGCAACGGCAGCAACGTCACCGGATCCGGGCTCTCGTGCACCGTGAGCGACTGGGGCGACGGGAAAGGTGTCGCCACGTTCGCCACGTCGTCGGAGAATTGACCGGTGATCCGGGCCCCGGTCACCGAGCTTCCCGCCGGCAGAACCCAATTGCGTTCGTAGATGCCGTTGTCCGCCGCGGCGTCTCCGCCCGTGCCGTTGTCGAAGAGCTCGAGGCCGGTGACCAGACCCGCCACATCGACCCGGGCGGTGCCGCCGCTCTCGCCGGCATCGAGGGTGAAGTGCACCATGTCGCCTGGGGCGCGGTTCTCGGAGCCGGTGAAGCCGGTGGTGCGGATGGTGGCATGCGTGTCCAGGACGATGTTGTCGAAGACCGGTAGCGTCTCGGAGCCGTCCTGCAGTCGGAAGACCCCGTACACGGTCTTGGAGCCATCCTCAGCGCTTCGGAAAGTCCAGCTCGCGGGGGAGACCGGTTGGCGCCAGACTGCCGTGGCCGCCGAGTCGGGGTCTTCGTAAAGGCGCACCGCCGCCACGCTGGAGGCAGCGATGAGCGTGACCCCCACGTTGCGGTTGCGCGTCTTCGGCGCGTCGTCGGCGATGACGAGGGAAAACACACCGGGGCTCGCCTGCACGGGCTCGCTCGGCGTGCCGAACTTGCCGTTCCGGCCTGCGGAAACGCGGTAGGCGTAGGTGCGGCCGTTGCGCACTCCCGAGTCCAGGTAAGAGCGCGGGGTGACGCGCCCGAGCAGCACCTCGGCCTCGCTCACGTCGAGGCGCTGGCGATAGACGGCGAACTCCGCGGCGGTCTGGCCGTCGGGGAGCCCCCAGGACAGGCGCACGGCGTTGTTGCCCACGAGCACGGACAGCGAGTCCGGGATCGGCAGCCCCGCGCCGTTGCTGGGGTCGAAGGGGTTATCGAGCTGCGGTTGCTCGGGAGATTCGAAGCAAGAGCAGAGCAGGAGCCCGAGCAGCAGGGCGTGGCGGCGCTTCATGGCAGCCTCCAGTGGAGGCTGGCGACGACGCCGCCCTGACCAGGGGCGACGGACACGTCCACCGCCGAACGAGTCCAGCCGGAAGCGCCGAGGCCGGCGGCGTCGAGGACGTTCCACAGGTACGCGGCTCCCGTCGACCCGAGGAGCGTCCACACCCGCACCTGCCATTCGTCGGCTTGGTCGGCGGCTGCGTTCAGATCGGCGCGCGCGGCGTCGATCTCCGCCGGCGTGTCGGCGGCGTCGTAACGGCGCTGCGCGTCCGACTGCCGCCGCTGCGCTTGCAGGTACTCGTCGTAGGAGGCGATGCTTCCCGCCGCGAGACCCCAGAACGAGGCGCCGAAAGCGAAAGCGCGCCAGCGATGCCCCATGTGGCGTTGCCCGGCGCCCGGCACCAGAGCGCTGCGCAGCGCCGCATCGTAGGCTCGCCCGCGCCGCACCCCGACCACGTAGCTCCCCTGGGCGTTGACTTGCAGCGACGGCTTCGAGGTCAAAGCCCAAGTCTCCACCGCGGCGCCCACCCAGGCGCCGGCGGCGAACCCGGTCCAGATGTTGCGCATGAGGGCTTCGTCGTCTTCGCGTTCCGAGGCGCTCTCCAGCTGCAACCGGGCGGCGGTGATCTCCGCCGGCGTCGTCGCCTGGTCATAGGCGTCCTGGGCGAGCTGCCGGTCGTTCCGCGCCGTATCCAGGTGGCCGCTCTTGACGATGGCGCCGAAGACGCCGCCGGCGGCAGCGGTGGTGAAGATGGCGCCGCGCCAGCCTTCGTGGCGGGCCAAGTGGACGAAGCCCGGCGGCAAGAACAAGGCCCAGCCGCTTGCCCAACGTTCCAAGGTCACGCCTTCGTCGAAGCGGCTGCGCCAGCGGCCCCGGGCCGTCACCAATCCCAGCCCCGAGGCGCGCAGCAGATACTCGCCGGGAGGCAGCTGCTGCACCATGAGCGGTGTCACACCTTCGATGTTCACCGGACCCTGGAACTGCAGGTGCACCGAGCGCGGCTGGGACTGCAGGGAAAGGTCCGCAGCGTGGACGACGCTGCAAGCGAGCACGCTGGCGGTGACGCCTGCGGCGACCCAGCTCGAACCTCGTCGCCATCCCGGGATCCGTCGCACAGACTCCATTCCTTCCGTCACGTGGCCGTGTCGGCTCGTCATTCCGTCGTCTCGGTCGCCGAGTTCTCGCTGGGATTTCTATACTGGGCGGCGTCGATGCCGTGCTTGCGCAGGAGGTCGTGCAAGCTGGGTCGCGAGATCTCCAGCTCCTCCGCCGCTTTGGAAATGTTGCCGCAGGTGCGGCGCAGCGCCTGCACGATCATCTGGTAGTCGGTCTGCTCGCGCACGCTGCGAAGCGACAGCGAGGGCAAGTGCTCCTCGCCGCTCAAACCGAGATCCACCGCGCGCACTAGGCGGCCCGAGCACAGCACCACCGCCTTCTGCACGTGGTGCTCCAGCTCGCGCACGTTCCCCGGCCAGGCGTAGTGCAGCATGCCCTGCTTCGCCCGTCGGCTGAAGGCGAGCCTCTCCTTTTCCATCTCGGTGCTGAAGCGTTCCAGGAAGAACTGCGCCAGGTAGAGGATGTCTTCCGTGCGCTCCCGCAGCGGCGGCACCACGATGTTCACCACCGAGAGCCGGTAGAAGAGATCCTCGCGGAAGCCCCCGGTTTTCACCGCGCTGGTCAGGTCGCGATTGGTGGCGGCGATGACGCGCACGTCGAGTCGGGTGACCGAGCGGCCGCCGACCCGTTCGATCTCCCGCTCCTGCAGGAAGCGCAGGAGCTTCACCTGCAGCAGTGTCGGCAGCTCCCCCACCTCGTCGAGGAACACCGTGCCGCCGTCGGCGAGCTCCAGCTTGCCGGGCCGTGAAGTGTGAGCGCCAGTGAAGGAGCCCTTCTCGTGGCCGAAGAGCTCGCTCTCCAGCAGGTTCTCCGGGATGGCGCCGCAGTTGATGCTGATGAAAGGCTTGTTGGCGCGTTTGCTCAGACGTTTCAGCTCGCGCGCCACCAGTTCCTTCCCTGTGCCGCTCTCGCCGAGGATGAGGACGGAAACGTCCGTGGGCGCCACCTTGCGGACGATGTCGAAGACCGATTCCATTTGCGGCGAGCGGCCCAGGAGGTTGCCGACCCGGCCCTTGCCTTCGAAGCGCTGCAGCAGCTTCTGGTTCTGCCGCTCCCACTGCCCGACCCGGACGGCGCGCTCCAGCAGTTGACGCAAGGTGGCGACATCCACGGGCTTGCCCATGAAGTCGAAGGCACCTTGTTCGATGGCGCGGAGCGCGTTCTCCTGCGTGTCGTTGCCGGTGATCAGGACGAGCTTCATCAGCGGGTCGAGCTCGAGGCAGCGCTCCAGCAAGGAAAACCCCGACTCCGGATCGCTGCGCTCCAGCGCCAGGTCGAGGGTGATGACCTGAGGGTGCTCTTTGGCGATGAGCTGCCAGGCCTGCTTGGGTTGATTCGCGGTATAGACCTGGTAGTCCTCCCCCAAGGCCAGAGCGAGCTGCTGGAGCATCGCCAGGTCGTCGTCGACGATGAGCAGCTTCGGTTTCTCCTGGGGCGTGAGTGCGGCTGCGTTCATGCCACCACTTCCGTCGGCGTGCGCGGGCGCTGCTCGCCCTCGTCGTCGGCGGCGGCCATGATGATCTGCACCGTGGTGCCGACACCCAGATGGCTCTCGACCTTCAGCTCCCCGCCATGGGCCCGGACGATGGAGCGGCACTGGTAGAGGCCCAGGCCCAGCCCACCGCGCTTGGTGGTGGCGAAGGGGCGGAAGAGCCTCTCGCGCACGAACTCCGGCGGCATGCCCACGCCGGTGTCGGTCACCGAGAGGTGCACCATCGCGCCGTTGCTGCGGATGGGATCGCTGCGAGTCTGGATGGTGAGTGTGCCCTCGCCGTCCATGGCTTCGATGGCGTTGGTCACCAGGTTCTCCAGCACCCGCTGCAGCATGTTCTCGTCGCCGGTCACCGCCGCCGGCGTGCGCAGATCGAGCTGCACCGTCAGGGCCTCCCGGCGCCCCACCTGCATCTCGTCGAGGGTGCTCCGCACCAGGTCGTTGACCACGATGCGCTGCTGCGAGCGCCGCGGGTCGTCCCGCAGCTCCGACAGCGTGCGCACCAGGGCATCCATGCGGTCGGCGACCCGGTCGATGTCCCCGGCGGCGAGCTCGGCGATCCCCGGCTTGTCCTTGAACTGCACCAGGTTCTGAGCCACCAAGCGCAGCGGCGACAGGTAGTTCTTCAGATCGTGGAGGAGCATGTTGCTCCACTGGGAGATGAGGGTCATCTCGCGGTGCTCGGCCATCTCCTCGGCTTGCAGCGTCACGCGCAGTCGCGAGCCGATATGCGACGCCATGCTGTCGAGGAGCGCCACGTCCTCGTAGGTGAAGGGATCGTCCCGGTGGCGGCGCTGCAAGCCCACGCAGCCCACGAGCCGCGTTCCCTCCAGGAGCGGCGCGAGGATCTGACTCGCCGTGGCGTCGAGCCAGGCGCCGTTCTCGGCGTAGATGGAGATGTATTCGAAGTCGTCGGGGCGCCGGTCGAGCAAGAGGGCGTGACGCTCCGTGGCCAGGCGCTTCGCCAGCGGCGAGTCCTCCTCGAGAACGGATCGCGGGTCGTCCATGCCCTTCCCCAGGCAAGGGGAGATGCGGAGCGAAGCCTTCTCGCGCAGCGACAGGGTCACCGCATCGGCGAGGAAGACCTCTTGCAGCAAGGTGCGAGCCCGGGCGAGAACGCTGTGGCTGTCCGTGGCGCTCTCCATGCTCTGGGTGACGTTGGCCCACTGGGTCCGGTAGTCGTAACGGTTGACGTAGAAGTTGCGATCGATGTAGCGGCGCACCCGCCGCTGGAAGCGGTTGGAGAACAAGAGAAGGATCGCCAGCAGCACCGCCAGGAAGCCGAAGGAGATGGTCACGACCTCGTCGGGGGACCACTGGGTGAACACCGCCACCTGCGAGACGACGCCGACGGCGAGCACGTAGAGGCCGGCAGCGATGGCGGTGAAGGAGGAGTAGACGATGTGGCGCGACACCGGTGCCCCGACGTCGGTGAGGCCGCTGCGCATGGTGCTGTAGGCGAGGACCAGGTTGACCACGGCGATGGGAATGGCGGCGGCGACGAGCTTGCCGACGCCGATGGACGAGTACAGAAGCCCCGTGGTGAGGATGAAGGTGAAGAAGCCGAGCAGCCCGAAGAAGGTGAGGAAGAGCAACTTCAGCCGCGGCCGCGCCTGACTCGGGACCAGCCGGTAGGTGCATTCCAGGTTGTAGCCGATGATGACCATGCCCACGAGCAGGTAGCTCAAATAGGCTTTGCCCAGCGATCCCAGGTGGATGGTGCCGCGGCCGGCGTCCCAGTCGAAACCGGTGACGAAGTTCGCGTGGCGCACGAAGAAGAGCGACAGGAGTCCGCCGACACCGAGGAGAACGAAGGTGCGCCGGGAGTTGCGGAAAGAGTCCTCGGGGCGCTCGCGCCCGACGCACACGGAGAGCAGATGGCCGGCCAGCACCAGAGGCACGCCGGCGGCGAGCAGGGCGTAGACCCAAAGGTGCGGCGTGTTCGTCGGTCCGACCTGCACCAAGCGCAGCAGCGCCAGCTGGAACGCCGACAAGCTCAAGGCCAGGAGCACCGTGCCCAAGCGCAGGATCCGCGCCGGCCGCCGCAGCAGCACCGCCGCCACCGGGACGAGGCACGACAGCGCGCCGAGGAGCAGCGGGCCTTCCTGCAGGGTCACTCGCTGCTCACCTCCCGCAGGCGGACCGCCTCGGCGGCCGCCCAGCGGCCGACTTCCATGTTGGGATAACGCTGGGCCAGGTTGCCGAGGATTTCCGCCGCGCGCTTCCGATCACCCATGTCGTTGTAAGCGAACTTCGCCGCCTGCAGCATGATGCTGGCACCCTGCGGATTCCCCGGCAGGGCATCGGCGATCCCCATCAGTTCGACCAGGGCTTCCTCGTTGCGGTGCTGCATGGCCAGGACCTGCGCCAGCTTGGTGCGGATGGGCAGCGTGGTCTGGTGCGACGGATAACGGGTGAGGAGCTCGCGGTACTCGCGCTCGGCCCGCTCGAGAGCCGCGGCGGTTTCCGTCGCATCCTCGACCCGCTTGTAGTGCGCCACCACTTCGAGGGGAGCCAGCAGGGCCGGATCGCTCAACGGATGACGCACCGGCAGGCTGCGGAAGACGTCGAGGGCCTCGGGCCAGCGCCCTTCTCTCTCGAGCAGTCGACCACGCAGGAGCATGCCGTTGGCGTTCAGCGAGGTCGCGCCGGCGTACTCGTCGCGCAAGCGGTCGAGGGCATCGAGCGCCTCGTCCACCGCTCCCTGCCTGGCGTCGAGGGTCGCCAGGGTCAGCAGGGCCTGCGCCGCCGCCGGGCTCTTCGGGTAATCCCGCGGCACCGACAGCAAGAGATCCCGGGTGGGTCCCGGTGCAGCCGAGGCGCGGCTCTGCACCATGGCCATGCTCAGCCGAACGTTGCCGGGGTCCAAAGTCGACGACCGGTCCGCCGCGATCTGCGCCTCGATCTGCCGGAGCTCGCCCATGGCCACTTGCCAGCGCCCGCAGTCTGCAGCCACATCCGCCAAGCGCAAGCGTGATTCCAGCGCCAGCCGCGACTCCGGTTTCGCCGTGATCCAGCGCCGGTAGCGCTCCTCCGCCTGTTCATAAGCCGCTTGGACCGGCGCGCTCCGGACGGCGCTGGTATCGCCCGGCGCCGCGTCCATGCTTGCCTGCCGGTGCAGCCGCGCGACGCGGAGTGGTATTTCGATCACCAAGCCGGGAACGCCCGGCTCGCCAGGCTGCGGCTCGATGTGCTCGAGGATGGTCTCGTAAGCCTTCGCCGCTTCGACCCAGAGCTTGGCATACTCGTGCATGCGGCCCTGGGCGAGCTTCACTTCACCGACCAGCAGAGGCACGTCCTGGAACTCGGCGATGACACGACCGTAGTTGGCGCGCATCGCGGTGGAATCTCCGATACCGGCATGGATCTGTGCCGCGTTGACCAGGGCCCGGGCCACCAAGGTGTGGATGTCCTGGGCGAGGGGGTCGCCGGCGCTGCTGGCGGAGGTGTCGGTCCCCTGGGCCAGAGTTTCGTAACCCTGCGCCAGGTTGCGCCAGGTCTCGGACTCCACCAGCTCCGGCTTGATGGAGAGCCGGCGGTACTCCCGGTTCAGATGCCAGAGGGCTCGCTCGGCGCGGTAGCGCGAGCCCACGCCTTGCTCGTTGCCGCAGGCGGCGCAGAGGGCGACCGAGAGGCAGACGAAAAGGCGGGCCTTCATCGTACCGTCTCCGTCCGCCACAAGAAGAGCCGGGTGATGGCGCCGACGATGAGGAAGCCGAAGAAGAGCTCGCCGACGATGCGTCCGGCTAGGAGCGCACTCACGAGCTCCGGTTCCAGCTTGCCGATGAAGAGATCGACGCGCTGGGTCAAATAGCTGATCGGATAGAGCGCCAGCACCGGGAAGGAGACGACGAGGACCGTGGGCAGAAAAGTGCGCGCTGTGACTCGGATCGAATCGCGCAGCGCCGCCAGCGCCGAGTGTCCTTGCAGGACCACCCAGGCGGTGGAGTAGCTCACGAAACTCTGCACCAGGATGACGGCGATCAGCAGAACGCCTCGCACGCTCCATCGCACCATGCTGCTGTCGAGGAAGAGCTGCGGCGGCACCAAGCCCGCGAGCATGCTCAAGCCCACGATCGCCAGCGCCGGCGGCACGCTCACCAAAACGAGTGACGGCACCCGGCCGTGGACGCGGGCGCCACGCCCGCTTCCCGCCTCGAGACCGAGGGCGCGGGCGAAGTACAGCGTGGCGAATGCGACGGCCACGGAAGCCACCAGCACCGCCAGCACGAGGACGAGCCGGGAGTACATGCCGGGTAGGTACAGCAGCAGCGCCGGATAATGCATCGCCTTCTCACCGCCGAGCAAGCGCACCAGAGGGACGCCGAGCGGTGCGAGCAGGGGATGGTGGAAACCCACGAGCAATCCCAGAGCGCCGAACTGCACCGCCGCCAGAACGAGGAAGGGCAGCCAGTAGGAAGGCCGCAGCATCAGCGGCAGGACGCTGCGGTAGGCGCGCACGGCGACGCCAAGGGACAGAAACAGGTTCATGTGGCTGCGAAGCCTCCCTAGGTGTCCACGAGACGCGGTCGGCGTGTACACCTGGGTCACGAACCGCAAGTCTGTGCGGGATTTCACCTAACAATACCTGGGTGAAACACCCAAGTCAACGATAAAATGTCAGGCCAGCCTTACAGAATCGTAGCCAGCCACCTGCACACCTGCGCATCCGAGGGGTTCGAGGGCCTGGTGAGCACAGATTCTGCGGTCCACGAAGCAAGTGAAGAGATTGTTATTGCAGCAAATCACTGCCAGGTGCGACCCAATGGATCCGAGGCCGGTGCGCCTTCCCGCTCGAGCAGACTTAAGATCCGTAGAATCTCGGAGATGGGACGATAACGAGCGAGCTCGAGGAGGCCCTCCAGACGCTCTTCCGTACGCTTTAAATTGTAGTAGTGGGTCCACCGCGTGCGCAAGCCGACGGGCAGGCGGGGCTGGTCCGGGTCGATCTCCCAGGGGTGGATAGTGAGGAGAAACGGTTGCTTCTGTACGATAATCCGACGTACTGCCCACATTTGGAAACGGAAGGGGAGGAGCCGGAGATAGGCGCCTCCGGTGGCCGGTAGGTTGAAAGGACCCAAACGGACCGTGGGGAGCGGGTACTCGGTGATGGAGCGTCCCCCCTCCAGCAGACGGAGATGCGGCCAGCGGGGGGCACCGGGCATCCCGTAACGGCGGCGGTGGATGGGGAAGATGCTGGAGTCGTACTGGTACCCCTCCTCGCGCAGGATCTGCAGAGCCCAGAGGGTGCGGCGCACGATGGTGTACGAGGGCGCTCGATAGCCCAGGATCTCCTGGCCGCTCAGGTCTTGCAGCAGGGCACGGGCGCGGCGGACATCGGCGCGAAAAGCGTCTGGAGACTGACGGTAGACCAACTCGTGGTCGAAGCCGTGCGAGGCGATCTCGTGTCCTGCCGCGGCGATGCGGCGGACCAGCCCGGGGTGGCGGGATGCCACCCAGCCGAGGACGAAGAAGGTCCCGCCCGCCTGGTGTCGGGCCAGGAGGTCCAGCAGGCGGTCCGTGTTGGCTTCGGTGCGGTCCGCGAACTGGTCCCAGCGTTCGCGCGGGCAAAGGTGACGCAAAGCCTCGACCTGGAAGTAATCCTCCACGTCGACGGAGAATGCCGCCAGCGGCGGCTCGGTGTGCCTCGCCGTCGGCGCCATGCCGCTCACTGCAGTCCGACCTCCGCCAGCAGCGACTCGAGGTACGGATCCAGGCTGCGCATCACTTGACGCACCGCTGCATCCTCGGACGACGGCGCCACGTAGCGCACGAACAGGGCGTCCGTGGGCCGCCGGGCCACTGCGTTTCGCAGCAGGTCCCATTTCAAAGCGTATTCGCCCGTCACCGTGCCGCCGCGGGTGCGGAACCAGTAGAACATCTCCTGCTCGTCGCCGCCGCCGCTACGCTGCAAGCGCATCCGCGCGACCTGCGTCGGGCCGCGGGAGAGCTCGGCGCGGTCATCGGTGACGGAGAGCACGTTCCAGCCGCTGCCGGGAACGCAGTGTCGCGGCGAATGGATCTGCGAGTTCACCGCCTGCTCGGCGAAATAGGCCACGAAGAGCCACACCTGCGCCCCGCTCGGATGCCGATACAGTCGCTGCAAGGTGGCGTCGGCATCGAGCACGCCGGCGACCCGCTCGCTGAGCGGCACGTCCTCGGCGCTCCAGCCTCCCTCCACCGTCGCAGGCAGGCGCGACAACGCCGGCATGGCCGTCACGGCGACGCGATGCCCCGCCAGGGTGCGGGCATAGACACCGCCCAGAGCCACGACAGCCGCAGCGATCAGGAGGCGGAGCGCCATAGCCGCTTCGCCCCCTTCCGGATCAGGAGGAAGAGCAGCAGCGCTGCCACGAACACGATCAGGCCGAAGCTTTCGTGGATCCAGCCTTCCGCCACCTGCGGCCCGATGAGGTACACGCCCAGGCTGGTGGCCCAGACGCGGAAGGCGTTGGCTGCGACGCTGAGGGGGATCGTGGCGAGGAACACGAGCCCGCGTCCCAGCAGCGGAATGGGCATGGAGTACGCCGCCAGCGCTCCCAAGGAGAGAAAGGAATAGAGAGAGCGGATGCCGCTGCAGGCCTCGGCCACCATCAGGTCGGTTTGACCGGGCAAGTGCAGGATGTTCCCCTGAGCGAGAACGGGAACGCCGATGCTCTGCAGACCAGAGACTGCGCACTTGGCGGCGAAGCTCTGCATGGGGCTCGTGAGCGAGTAGTAAAGGACGTAGGGGAGCGGAATGGCGAGGAAAAGGAAAGCGAGCGGGAACCAGGTGACGCGCAGCCAGCCCCAACCCAGCAGGTACACGACCAGGGCGAAGAGAAGGAGGACGAAGCTCACGCGCTGGGTGAAGACCTCGGCGCCGGCAGCGCCGAGGACGAGCAGTCCCATGGAGCCCAGGACGGCGGCGAAACCGAGCCAATGGGGGCGGCGCGGGATGCATGCGAACTCCCGGCGTTTTCGCCAGAGAAGAAAAAGCACGATGCCCGGAACGAGAATGCCATGGCTGTAGTTGGGATCGTGCACCCAATCGCCGGCGAGCTTGGCGAGCACCGGCGCGTAGACCAAGGCGATGACGGCCACCAGGATCCCAGTCGCGGCGCGGGCGAACGGACTCGCCGCGCCGGCGCCACGGTCCGCTGCGGCCGCCGGCGGTTGGGCGACGTTCTCTACGTCGTGCCCTGTGATGGCGGTGGTGGGCTCGGGGTTCATGCCGGTTGGATCGCCGCCCGGTGCAACTCCACTCGCTCCGGCACGGCGGCCGCTGCGGCAGCCTGGCGCTGCCGCAAGTGCGTGCGGAGGATCGCCAGGCCGGTGGCGGCGAAGACATACCAGGTGCGGCGGAGCAGGCTGTGGCCGAAGACTCCCGAGACGAGGAGAACGAGGAAACCGGTGAAGATGCCGTCGAGAACCGCCTTCTCGAAGGCTGCGTCGCCGCCCTGCAGGCGTCGCGCCGTGCGGCGGTTGAGGCGCAGCATTTCGATCAGGAAGGAGAAGAAGGCGAAAGTGCCGACGAGACCGAGCTCGCCGAGCACTTGCAGGTAGAGGCTGTGCGCCTCGAGGGAGCTGCGCCCGGAGGAGTAGCGCCAGTTCGCCCCGCCGTAGCAACGGATGCCGACGCCAAACAACGGGTGGTCGGCGAGCATGCGCAGGCCCGCCACCCAGGTGACCACGCGCGACATCGACGAGGCGTCGAGCTCGGAGTGGGTCATGCTGGAATAGCGCGTCTTGTACTGGCCGGGCATGAGGGAGAAGCCGCCGATGACGAGGAGCACCCCCAGGATCCCCGTGAGCACGCGCCGGCGCGAATGCCACCAGAGGTACGCCGACCCGCCCAGCATGCCGAGCATCGAGGCCCGCGAGCCAGTGAGCACGATGCCGATGAGCAGACAAGGCACGATGGTCCAGAGCACCACACGGCGCCACTTCTCGCTCCGCGACAGCGCCAGCAGCAGGAAGAGGGGCACGGCGGAGGCCAGCGTCGTCCCCAGCTCGTTGGGGTTGTTCGACATGCTCGTCGTGCCCACGGCGCGGTCGATCCCCTGGGACAAGAAGGCGCCACCGGAGAAGTAGCCGCGCAGCGAATCGAAGCACAGGTAGGCGATGAGCAGGAGGAAGGTGTAGACGAACCAGCGCAGGCGACGGCGGCTGTCGATCAAGTGCGCCACCATGATGTAGTAGCCGGCGATGCGCAGGATCTCGATGAACCCCTCCACGGCCCGATAGCGCCAGACGGCGAAGGGTACCGAAAGGGTGACGGCGAGGATGAAGAAGAAGAAGAGCCGGGTCTGTTTCGAGTCGTCCAGCTGCAGTCGATGCTCCAGCCGGAGCTGGCTCAGGAACAAGCTGGCCAGACAGAGCGCCCCGACGATGCGCTCCAGGTGCAGTGCGTTCAGGACCGGATACTTCTCGCCGGGCCGGAGCACGAAGAGCACGGTGTAGAAGAGGAGTCCCACGAAGGGCCAGCGCAGGATCACGAAGGTGCTGGCGACGCCGACCAGACCCCCGACGATGAGGAGCGTGGGCAGGCGCGTGAGCGCCACGCCGAGGACGATGCCGAGGAGGCCGACCCCGGTGTAGAGAGCGATCCGCCGCCCCAGGGCCGCTTCCGCCAGCGCTTCGCGCTGTGGCCGTTCGCGTGCAGGGTCGGGGAGCGGCTGCCAAGACATCGAGATCTCCGAGAGGTGCGAGGTAGGCCTACTTCTTTATTGTAGAGCCGTTGGACCGACGGCGCCAGACACCGCCGGCTGCGGCGGCGCCGTTCCGGCGCCATTGCGTACCAAGGTTTCGTAGAGCTCTTCCAAGCGCGGGATGACCGCGGTGCAGTCGTGACGCTCGCGCACCTTTTGTCGAGCCCTTTCGCCCAGGAGCTGGCGCCGCTCTGGGTCCTGCAACAACTCGACGACCCTTTCCACGAAGACCTCTTCGTTCCCCGATGGGTAGACGAAGCCGTGCACGCCGGACTCGATCAGCTCGCTGCAACCGCCGACGTCGGGCACCACGCTGGCCCGGCCTGCCGCCATGTACTCCAGAACGGCGTTCGGGCTGCTTTCGCCCTTGGAGCAGAGGACGGAGACATCGAAGGCCCCCAGCTCCCGGGCGACCTGCGCCGACGCTCCGGGGAAGAGGAAGCGATGCTGCAAGCCGAGGTCGCGCACCGAGACTTCGAGGGCCTCGCGCTGCGGGCCGTCACCGAGGACGACGAAGTGGGCCTGGGGGACGCGCTCGGCCACGCGGCGGGCGGCGTGCACCAGGAACGGCAGGTTCTTCACCGGGCGCAGGTTGGCAACCGCCCCGACGACGAGCGCCTCCGCAGGAATTCCCCACGCGGCGCGCGTCTCCCGGCGCACCCCTGGGTCGACGACGCCATAGAGCGAACTGTCGAGGCAGTTCGGGATCACCGAAACGCGGCGGCGGGGCACCTGTTCGACCCGGATCGCTTCCTCGGCGGCAGCCTGGGAGTTCGCGATGTAGTGCTGGGTGTATTGCGCCAGGTGCCGCAGCAAGCGCACCTGGAACCAGGTGTGCCAGTAACCGGCACCGATGTTCCGCCGGCTGGAGACGAGCACCGGGACGCCCGCTTTCCGGCCCAAGTGGACACCGAGGATGTTGGCGTCGCGAAAAAAGGTCTGCACGATGTCGAAGCGCTTCTCACGGCAGAGCGCCAGGAACTGGCGCCGGAAGCGGAAGTAGTCGAGGCCGAAGTAGGAGCGGAAGGTGGCGGTGTGCACCGGGCAAGGGATCTCGGCCTTCTCGAGCCAGGGGCTGTGCTGCAGCGACAGCAAATGCACCTCGAAGCGCCGCCGGTCCAGCCGGCGGATCATTCGCAGGATCTGGTTCTCCGTGCCGCCGACCGGACCGAAGAACGTGTCGATGAGGTAGAGGATGCGGATCATGGGCAGACGAGTATACGCCGCCCCCGAGCTACCCCGCCGCGCCGCCGGCGACCGCTCCAGGCAGGTGCGCGCGCCGGGGGCAGGCACGGAGCCGCTTGGAGCGCTTCCAGGCCCCTTCCACGCCGCCGTAACGAGTTATCGGCGAATCAGTTCGACTCACGAACCGCTCCTGTTGCACGGCTTCGCCCCCGTGCTACGGGCCGAGAGTGGCCTCCAGCGCCGGGAGGAGCTGCACGAGGATCGTCTCGCCCTCGGGGTCTTCGACCAGGGCCACGGCGATGTAGCGCTGAGAGGCCTCTCCCCATACCAGGACCGAATCGGCGTGGTGCAGGCCCCAGCTCCCGGACTTTCGATAGAGGCGCGCGGCCGGCACACGGCCGGCGAGGGCGCGGACGAACTTCGTTCGCAGTCCCGGTTCGGACATGGCCGCGAGCATCGCTTGGCTGTGCTCGAAGTCCACCAAGCGTCCCGTGAGCAGCAGGTGATAGAAGCGACACACCTGCGTCGCCGTGGCGGCGTGCAAGAAACCCCGGAGCGGGTCCGGCAAGCTGTCGCGCCCGGCGGGGTACGCAGCTCCCACCCAGAGGCCGCCGCCGTAGCGCGGCTCGAACAAGGCGTAGCGCGGCGAGGTGAGGACGGCGGCGATGCGCGCGAGCCCGAGTCGTCCGCTCCCGAGCCGCTCGATGACGCGCGTCGCCGCCGCGTTGCTCGATACCCGGATCATGGCGCGCAGATCGGTCCGGAGTTCCGGCGTCTGCTCCAGGCTGCCTGCGGCCAGAGATTGGTGCGCGGCCAAGAGCACGGCGATCTTCGCCAGGCTCGCCGCCTCCAACATGGTGTCGCCGTTCACCTGGGCGAAACGCGGCGACTCGAGGCGCCTCAGGTCCACCAGGCCGACGCCGAGCTTCGCCTCACGCCACAAGCGGCGCCAGAGGTCGTGCTGCGCCAGCCGTTGTTCCAGTCGTCGCTGCAAGGTCGTGTCGGCACAGGAGCGGAGCGGACGCCAGGCATCGTCCTGGATCAGGAAGGGGGGTGCGGGACCCGTCGGTTTCGGCGTCTCGGCGGCGGACCCCAGGTGCAGGTCGGCCCAGAAGAGGGAAACACAAAACAGCAACCCCAGACCCCGCGGCAGCCGTCGCTTCACGCCTGGCGCCTGCGGTGCGCGCTGGGGCATGCACACCTCGTGGTCGACATGGAATCTGCTCAGGCTCACCCCTCGAAACTGCTGCGTCTCACTCCTCGCGGACGAAGTGAACACTGAGGCGAGAAGGCATGGACTGCAGCTCCTCCGCCGGCACATCGGAGCGCACCGTCATCTTGAAGGCGTGGCCGTAGTACAGGCCGCCGTTGGCCGCTTCGAGCAGCGAGTTGAGCTTCACGTGGGTGCTCGCCTTGGTGCCGCGGCTGGCGACGATGAACTCGTCGCCCTCCATACCGACGACTTGCACTTCCTTGAGCTTCGCTGCCTTCTTGATGAAGCGCTTGGCCATCCGCCGCCGCCGGCCGCGCACGTGGCCGTAGACGATCACCCCCATGACGAGGAAGGGCATGGCGCCGGCGAAGCCCCCTTTGTTGGCCAGCACGGTGAGGAGGAGGCTGGTGAGGACGATGCCCCAGAAACCGATGACCACGGCGCCGCGGGTGGAGAGATTCTTCGGCAGCAAGGTCTTGGGCAGGCGCACGCGCTCGAGCATGGGCGGCCCGCTCTCCACGCCCGACTCGATCTCGCGCTTCACACGTTTCAGATCGGCAGCGGTCTCGCTCAGGTTCTGATAGCGCTCCTGCGGGTCCTTGCGCAGGCAGCGCTCCACGACGCGCTGCAAGCCATAGGGCAAGCCGGCGCGCACCGTCGTGAGCGGCGGTGACTCGGCGAAGACGATGGCGTGCATGGTGTCGAAAGCGCTGGGGCCAGTGAAGGGCAGCTTGCCCGTGCTCATCTCGTAGAGAACGACGCCGAGAGAGAAAACATCGGTGCGGTGATCCACTTTCTGGCCGCGGGCTTGCTCCGGACTCATGTAGGCGATCGTCCCCAGCACCGTGCCCGCCTGTGTCATGTGCAGCGACAGAGCCTGGGTCGCATCGGCGTCCGCGCTCGCCACCGTCTGCAGCTTGGCGAGGCCGAAGTCGAGCACCTTCGGGTGGCCGTCGCGGGTCACCATGATGTTGTCCGACTTGAGATCCCGATGCACGATGCCGGCGCCGTGGGCGCGTGCCACGGCATCCGCGACCTGGATGCCGATCTCCACTGCCGACAGCACATCGAGCTCGCCGCGTGACACGAGCTGGCGCACGGTGGAGCCGTCGACGTACTCCATGACGATGAAGGTCAGGTCGCCCTCGTGCTCGATCTCGTAGATCTGGGCGATAGCAGGATGGTTCACTGCCGAGGCGGCCTTGGCTTCCTGCAGGAAACGTCGCTGCAGCTCGGGCTGGCTGGCGAGCTCCGGGGCCAGCACCTTGATCGCGACGTTGCGTTCCAGATTGGTGTCACGGGCGCGGTACACCGCGCCCATGCCGCCCTTGCCGAGGAGATCCTCGACGACGTAGTTCTTCAGGGTTTTCCCGATCACCGCTTGCGGCTGTCCCTCCGGCGGGGGCCCGTCCTATCGACGCACGACCCCCGGCTCGCGTTCCCTCCGGGAAGCAGGGACGGGCGGCCCGTGTCCAGACCGAGGCGACGCCCCGGTCCGCACGGATGCGCCGCGGCGCCGTCACCGCCCCCACGACTGCCCGACTCGGTTGCAAACCCTTGGGCGGGAATGATCCTACGAGTTCCGCGCCGGGCGCGGAAGCCGGATCCGCACTTGCAGCCGCTGCACGAACCCCCCACAATCGTGGCCTCCGCCCCGTGGCCGATCCCACGCCAGGCGCCGCCGGCAGACGGATGATGCCGCGACGGTGCGCGGGGCCTGGGTCGCCAGCGCGCCCGCTGAGGTCGCAAAGGAGAAACCATGTCTCTCCGAGCTGTCCGTCTCGCCAGCCTGCTCTTCGCCTCGAGCGCGCTCTTCTCTCCGGCACTGGCGCCGTCCCTGGGCTGGGCGCAGACCGCGACGCAGACACCGCCCGCGGCGACGCAGACGAAGCCGCCGGTGACGCAGGCACAGCCCGCTGCGCCGCCGCACGCCGGCACCGCGGTCGCGCACGCCACACCGCCGCTGGCGCGCCAGCAACCGCACCGGTTGGAGAAGCACGGGGACGTGCGCAACGATGATTTCTTCTGGTTGAAGGAGCGGGAGAACCCAGAGGTGCTCGCCTACCTGAAGGCGGAGAATGCCTACACCGAGGCGGAGATGGCGCACACGAAGCAGCTGCAAGAGGATCTGTACCAGGAGATCGTCGGGCGCATCCAGGCGGATGATGCCACGGTGCCGGCCCAGGACGGCAAGTACTGGTATCACGAGCGCTATGTCGAAGGTGGCGAGTACGCCGTTTACTGCCGGCACCCGGGCGGGCCCGACGGTCCGGAGCAGACCATGCTCGACGGCAACGCCCTGGCGCGGGGACACGAGTTCTTCTCTTGCAGCGGTCTGCAGGTGAGCCCCAACCAAGAGCTCTTGGCCTATGGCACCGACGTCGTCGGCCGGCGCTTCTATACGCTACGAGTCCGCAACCTGACGAGCGGCAAGGATCTGCCGGACATCATCCCGGACGTGACCAACAACTGCGCTTGGGCCGCCGACAACCGCACCCTCTTCTACACCAAGCAGGATGCCGAAACCCTGCGCTGGTATCGCATCTACGCCCACGTCCTGGGGACGGCGGCAACGGCGGACCGGCTGGTGTACGAGGAGCCCGACGCCGAATTCAGCTGCTTCGTCGGGGCCACCAAGTCGAAGCGGTTCCTGCTCATCGGCTCGGAGCAGACCTTGGCCACGGAATATCGCTTCCTGCGCGCCGATCAGCCGCAGGGAACCTGGACGGTGTTCCTGCCGCGGGAGACCGACCACGAGTACTCCATCGAGGACTGGAACGACGACTTCGTCATCCGCACCAACTGGAAGGCGAAGAACTTCTGCGTCATGCGCGCCCCCATCGGCGCCACCCAGACCGCGCGGTGGACCGAGGTCGTGCCGCATCAGGACGACGTCTTCGTGGAAGGCGTCGAAGTCTTCCGCGACCACCTGGTGGTTTCCCGCCGTCGCAAGGGGCTCCTGGAGCTGCACGTCGTGCCCCGGGATGGCAGCCCCGCCCACGACCTCGACTTCGGCGAACCGGCGTACCAGGCCTACCCGACGGACAACCGGGAGTACGACACCCCGGTCCTGCGCTACGCCTACACCTCGCTGACCACACCGAAGTCGATCTTCGACTACGACCTGAACAAGCGCACCAAGAAGCTGCTCAAGGAGGACGCGGTGCTCGGCGGTTTCGACAAGCGCAACTACGTCACCGAGCGGCTGTGGGCCCCGGCAGCGGACGGCGCGCGGGTGCCGATCTCGCTGGTGGTCCGGCGCGACTTCGTCAAGGACGGCAGCGCTCCGCTCCTTCTCACCGGCTACGGCTCCTACGGTTTCAGCCGCGACGCCAGCTTCCAGTCGCAGCGGCTCAGTCTGCTCGATCGTGGTTTCGTCTTCGCCATCGCCCACGTGCGCGGCGGCCAGGAGCTGGGGCGAGACTGGTACGAGAACGGCAAGCTGATGCACAAGAAGAACACCTTCACCGACTTCATCGACTGCGGCCGCTTCCTGGTGGCGCAGAAGTACACCAGTCCGGAGCGGCTGTTCGCCGAGGGCGGCAGCGCCGGCGGGCTCCTCATGGGTGCGGTCGCCAACATGGCGCCGGAGCTCTTCAAGGGCATCATCAGCCACGTGCCGTTCGTGGACGTGGTGACGACGATGCTCGACGCGGACATCCCGCTCACCACCGGCGAGTACGACGAGTGGGGCGACCCGAACGACGCGGCGGCGTACCGTTACATGCTGTCCTACTCGCCATACGACAATTTGCAGAAGAAGGCGTACCCGAACATGCTGATCACCACGGGCCTGCACGATTCGCAAGTGCAGTACTGGGAGCCGGCGAAGTACGTGGCCAAGCTCCGCCGTCTCGAGACCAGCGGCGCGCGGATCCTCTTGCAGACCAACATGGACGCCGGGCACGGCGGCGCCTCGGGGCGCTTCAAGCGCCATCGCGAGACGGCCCTCGGCTACGCTTTCTTGCTCGACCTCTCGGGCCGGGCGGCGCTGCCGGCGGCGGCGAGCAAAGCCGGCGCGCAGGCGGCACGACCCTAGCGGGGAACATGGACGTCCATCTGATCGACGGCACCTACGAGCTCTTCCGCCACTACTACGCCCTGCCCTCGATGCAGGACGAGGCCGGCCACGAGGTGGCCGCGGTGCGCGGTGTCCTCACCTCGGTCCTCGCCATGCTGAAGAGCGGCGCCACGCACCTCGGCGTGGCGACGGATCACGTGGTGGAATCGTTCCGCAACGATCTCTATCACGGCTACAAGACCGGCCGGGGCATGCCGGAAGACCTGCTGTCGCAGTTCCCCTTGCTGGAAGAGGCGCTGGAGAAGCTCGGCGTCGTCGTCTGGCCCATGGTGGAGCTCGAAGCGGACGACGCGCTCGGCGCGGCGGCGAAGCTCGCCGCCCGGGACCGGCGCGTCGAAACCGTCTACATCTGTTCGCCCGACAAAGATCTGGCGCAGTGCGTGAAAGAGGCTCGGGTCGTGCAGCTCGACCGGCGCACGGGCCAGGTGCGGGACGCCCGCGCCGTGGAGGCACGCTTTGGCGTGACGCCGTCCTCCATCCCCGACTACCTCGCCCTGGTCGGCGACACCGCCGACGGCTACCCCGGCGTCCGTGGCTGGGGGGCCAAGTCGGCCGCCGCAGTGCTGCATCGCTTCCCGCATCTGGAAGAGATTCCGAAGGAAGCGATACGCTGGAAGGTGCCGCTGCGGAACGCGGCGCAGCTCGGGGCGAACCTGGTGGAACACTGGGACGAGGCGATGCTCTTCCGCGACCTGGCGACTCTGCGCACCGATGCCAAGCTCTTCCGCACGGTCGAGGCGCTGCGCTGGACGGGTCCGAAGCGCAGCTTCAAGGCCTTCAGCGCCCAGCTCGGCGCCCCCGCTCTGTGGGAGCGCGCTCGCGCCGAGGTCGAGCGCCGCAGTGCCGCCGGCGCGTCTTCCTAAGGGCAAGATGGAGTCCGGATGCAGTACAAGCTGCTCGGTCGGAGCGGCCTGCGAGTCTCCGAGGTCGCCCTCGGGACGATGACCTTCGGTACCGAGTGGGGCTGGGGGGCGTCGAAGGAAGAGAGCCGGCGGATCTTCACCGCCTTCGCCGACGCCGGCGGCAACTTCATCGACACCGCGAACCGCTACACCGAAGGCTCGAGCGAGCGTTTCGTCGGCGAATTCATCCACGGTGACCGCCACCGTTTCGTCGTGGCTACGAAGTACGGCCTGTTCACCCGGCGGGACGTCCCCAACTTCAGCGGCAACCACCGCAAGAACATGGTGCGCGCCCTGGAAGAGAGCCTGGCGCGTCTCGGCACCGACTACGTCGATCTCTTGTGGGTGCACGCCTGGGATTTCACCACCGCGGTGGACGAGGTGATGCGCGCTTTGGACGATGTCGTGCGCGCCGGCAAGGTGCTGCACGTCGGCGCCTCCGACACGCCCGCCTGGGTCGTGGCGCAGGCCAACACTCTGGCCGCGCTGCGCGGCTGGTCACCCTTCGTGGCCTTGCAGCTCCGCTACAGCCTCATCGACCGCAGCGCCGAAGCGGATCTGCTCCCCATGGCGCGGGCCTTCTCGCTGGCGGTGACGCCGTGGAGCGTCCTCGGCGCCGGCGTGCTCTCGGGCAAGTACAACCGTTCCGCCCGCGCCGAGGGCCGCGCCAAGGAGGGCGCCGCCACGGTGGAGCGCAACTTGAAGATCGCCGCCACCGTCGTGGCAGTGGCCGAGGAGTTGGGCTGCACGCCGGCGCCAGTGGCACTTGCCTGGGCACGGCAGCAGCCGGGGCTCGTCCCGATCCTGGGGGCCCGCGACCTGGAGCAGTTCCGCGACAACCTCGGAACGCTCGAGGTCCGACTCGCCGAGGAACACCTGCGGCGTCTCGACGAGGTGAGCCGCATGGATCTCGGCTTCCCGCACAACTTCCTCTCCCAGCCGCGCATCGTCGATCTCCTACACGGCGGGATGCAGGACCGCATCGACCTGTCCGAGAAGAAGTCAGCGGAGTAGCCGAGTAGCCAAGTAGACGAGTCAGCCAAGTAGACGAGTCAGCCAAGCAGCCGACTCAGCCCAGTTGCGGAGTCAGAAGACTAGCCGTGAGCCACTAGCGTAGCCGTCGAAGGTGAGACAGACGACGGGGCGGACGAGCGCCCGCCCCGTCCGCTTGCGGACGTAACGGGCAGGCTACGGCCGCGTGCACGGAAGGCAGTGCAGCGAGGGCAACAGCGGATCGGTTCACGGTAGCATCGGCGCTCGGCCCCGTCAACGCAGCCGCTCCCCGAGAACCAGAGCAGCCGTCGTGTCTGCTCCGTTCCGCGGGCCCTAGCCCCGCTCGGGGCTCCGGAGAGAGGGTCCTCCTCACCGGCAGGCGCGGCCTCCCTTGGAGGGCGTCCAGCCCCGTCGCTGCGATCCGAGTGCTACCATGACCGCAGAGATCGGCTTCGTCGCTCCGCCGGCTCTGCGGCATCATGGACATCGACCTGCCCATAGCGAGCTCCGGCGACACGGCCGGCCGAAGGGGAGGGCATGAAAGTACGATGCTTGCTCGTCGCGGCCCTCTGCGTCGCCCTCGCCTGTGAAGAGGATCCCGTCGCGCCACCCACGGGCCCCACGGCAGCGTTCGAAGTGACGCCCAGTTCTGGCTCGGTGCACGCGTATCGGATCGGGGATTCAGGGGCGCTCGACGCGGTGGTGGTCCGGGATCTCTTCGTCCTGCCTCCCGGGACGTACACTGCGAGGCCGGCAGGCTTCGCTTTCATCGTCCCGGCCTCGCGTCTCGACTCGCCCGAAGCTCTCATCCAAGCCCTGGCGCGGTCCTACCTGACGCGGGACAGTGCCCTCTTCGCTTCTCTTCTCGCCAACGAGAAGGTAGGCAACCGCAAAGCCGAATACCTCTTCTTCTTGAGCGATCCGACGACCAGCGAGACGTCGTGGGGATATGACGAAGAAGTGCGCATCCAGAAGCGCATGTTCCACCCGGAGAGTCCTGATCCAGGCGATCCCATCGTCCCCGCGGACCTATGGATGCAGAGCCTACAGATCACGCTCACGCCCCTCGAGTCCTTCGGGGAGCGCGGGGATCTCTACTCGGAAAACCACGGCCTCGACGGCAAGCTGGATCCGGATATCTGGAAGGCCAGCGATGCGCGCTACAGCACCTACGTGCTCTTCGATCTCACCGGCACGGACTACAAGGTGGAAGGCGAGGCGAACTTCGTCGTCATCGAGGATCTGACGAAGCCGGTGGGGGAGTCAGGCAAGTTCCTGATCTACATCTGGGAGGATCTGGGTTCGACGGCGCCGTCCAGCGCCGCGGCCGTGGTCGCGAGTGCTACCTGGTCGGGCGTGAAGATACTGTACAAGTGATGTGGTGTGACCGGTGCGCGAGCGCAACGGTCACTTCATTGCCTGAGGTCAGACAATGCGTCGTGCCGTCGTGAAGACGATCTCCCTCCTCCTTGTCGGGGGCGCCGTGCTCGTAGGCGGCTACTACGGCGTGCACGCCTTCCTCTCCACCGCTCCCGACATCCCGCTGGCCTCGGCGAAGAAGGGGGAGTTCCTGCTGTCGATCCGGGTCAACGGCCAGGTGGACGCGCGTCAGGCCTCCGCCCTGGTGGCGCCGCGGGTGCGCAACCTGCAGATCACCTGGCTCGCCCCGGAGGGTTCACAGGTCAAGCCTCAGGATCCGGTGGTCCGCTTCAACGCCACCCAGCAGCAGGCCGAGCTGCAGGACAACCAGTCGGCCCTCAAGATCGCGGAGACCTCGCTGGAGCGCGCCAAAAGGGAGCTCGCCATCCAGGAGAAGCAGCTGGCGCTCGAGCTGCAGCAGGCGCGGCGCAGCTACGACGAGCTGAAGTACGAGGCGCCGCGCGTGGCCGACGAGGCGAAACTGAAGCTGGAGCTGGCGGAGCTCAACAATCAGGCCAAGATCGAACAACAGCGCGCTGACGTGCAGAAGGCGACGTTAGAGGTGCAGCGCGCCCGAGACAAGGTGATGCTGGCCCAGCGCGAGCTCGATCAGATGACGCTCCTCGCCCCGATCGCCGGAATGGTGGTACATCTCGAGATTTGGAAGGGGAACGCCATGAGCAAGGTGCAGGCTGGTGATTCGCCCTGGCAGGGTCAGCCGCTCGTCGCCGTGCCGGATCTCAGCGAGATGATCGTCAAGGCCACGGTTTCGGAAGTCGATGCCAGCGCCGTCGAGCCCGAGCAGGAAGCCATCGTCACCGTGGATGCCTTCGCTGACACGACCTACCGGGCCAAGGTGGTGCGCAAGGGGACGCTGGCACGCCGCAAAGAGCCCAACTCCAAGATCAATGTCTTCGACGTGGAGCTAGCCATTCTCGACGTGGACCCGAAGCTCAAACCCGGCATGTCCGCCTCGGCACAGGTCATCGTCCAGCGCTTGCCCGACGTGGTCTCGGTGCCCCTCGAAGCGGTGTTCGAGAAGCAGGGCAAGCCGCTCGTGTATCTCGCGGACGGAAGCCCGGTGGAGGTGCAGGTCGGGCGGCGGAACGACCGGGACATCGAGGTCACCCGCGGTCTCCAGGGTGGCGAGCGCATCTGCCTCGTCGATCCGACGCTGGAGGAACCGGGAATGCCCGGCGAGAAGGCGACGCAGCCGGAGATGAACAAAGGACGCCAGCCGCCGCCGGCCGCCCAGGCCGGGCCCTAGGGCGGGCCATGGAAACCCGGCGGACCCTGCTGATGGCCTTCGATTCGCTCGGCACTCACAAGCTGCGCACTCTCCTCACCATGCTCGGCGTCATCATCGGCGTCGCCGCCGTGGTGGGCATGCTCTCCATCGGCGCCGGGGCCGAGAAGGAAGTGCTCGAGGAAATCGCCGTCCTCGGCATCAACAACGTCATCGTCAATGCCAAGGCCCCCGAGGAAGATCCGGGAGGCGACGAGGGACTGCACCGCTCGCCGGGGCTGTCGCTGGAGGATGCAGCCAACATCGCCGCCTTCACCGACTTGGTCGCCAACGTGGTGCCGCAGCGCTACGAGCCCCTGGAGACGGTGCGCCAGCGCTCGCAGATCGCGCCGGTGCGGGTGGTCGCCACGACGCCGGCATTCATGCTCTCGTCTTCGGTCGAGGTCGAAGCGGGTCGCTTCCTCCTCCCCAGCGACGACGAAACCTTCGCCCAGGTTTGCGTGCTCGGGGCGAAGGCGAAGCGGGCGCTCTTCACCTTCAGTGATCCTCTCGGGGAGAGCGTGCGCGTCGGGGACCTCGACTTCACCGTGGTCGGCGTCATGGCGGACAAGTACCTGGGGCGCGGCAAGGTGGAGGGATTGGAGCTGAAGAACCTCAACGAGGATATCTACATCCCGCTGGTCACAGCACAGAAGAAGTTCGACCGCCAGACTCTGGCGTCGCGCTCGCGGATGGAGGGCGGCTTCTCCGTCACCATGAACCAGGGCGGCGAGCAGAAGTTCAATGTTCCGGAGATCGACCAGCTCACCGTGACGGCTCGCAGCCTGAGCCACGTGCCCGCCGTGGCCAAGCTGGTGGAACGGATCTTGGCGCGCCGCCACGGCGGGGTGGGCGATTACGACATCGTCGTCCCCGAGTCGCTGCTGCGGCAGTCGCAGAAGACGCAGCGTATCTTCAACATCGTGATGGGCGCGATCGCCGGGCTGTCGCTGCTGGTCGGCGGCATTGGGATCATGAACATCATGCTGGCGACGGTGCTGGAGCGCACCCGGGAGATCGGGATACGCCGCGCCGTGGGCGCCACCCGGCGCGACATCCTGCTGCAGTTCCTGGTGGAGGCCATCGCCATCTGCATGCTCGGCTGCGGCATCGGCCTGGCGCTGGGGCTGCTGATTTCGCGGGTGATCTCCTTCTATGCGCAATGGCCGACCGTGGTGTCGCTGTTCGCCATCGTGCTCGCCATCGGTGTGTCCAGTCTCGTGGGCATCGTCTTCGGGCTTTATCCGGCGGCGCGCGCCGCCCGGGTCGACGTCATCGAATCCCTGCGTTACGAATGAGCTCGGTCTGGCCGAGAGGAGGCTTGTCGCATGCATTCCCGTCGCATGCCTGTCCGTCGTATGTACGTCCGCGCTAAGCATGCTCATGGTCGACATGTCCGCCATCGACGTTGTCTCGCCTGCTCGGGCCGGTGGTCGGTCGCAGCCTTGTGCCTGATCCTGTGGTCGGTGCAGCAGAGCTGGGTCTCGCCGGCGGCGGCAGACGTCCTGGATCTGACGCTGGAACAGGCGGTGCAGCGGGCGGTGGAAAAGACAGCCCGGGGCCGCATCATCCGCGGGCAGGCGGAGGTGGTAGGGCAGCAGTATCAGGCGCAGCGGATCAATTACAAGCTGCCCGAGGTGTCGATCAACGGCTCGGTGCCGGCCTTCGACGTGGACGAGAGCTACCGCTTTTTCGGCGGCGCCAACACGAAACAGCTCTACCGGACGCGGGATCTGTCCTTCGAGTCCTTCATCGAGCTCAAGCAGAGCTTGATCACCGGCGGCACCCTCACGGGGTCGGCAAACCTGAACGCCGACGATTCGCGCTATCCCGATACCCGGCTCATCGGGTCCGGGGAGTTCGTCTACGAGACGCTGCGCCGGGGATATTTCGATTTCCGCCTGGAGCAGCCACTCTTCCGCCCCTCGGCGGCGAAGAAGCTGCTCAATGATCTGCAAGACGACCGGGACATCGCCAGCGCGGAGCAGCAGAAGCAAGAGGGGCAGCTGCGCCGGGACGTGACCGACGCCTACGTCGCGGTGCTGCGGTTCGAGCTCAAGAAGGACCTCACCCGCGACCGGATGGAGGCGGCTCGGGCCCAGGCCCGAGTGGACTCGCTCAAGTTCAAGGACGGCGTCATCTCGGAAGAGCTATGGCTGCAGTCGGCGTCGAAGCGGCTCGACGCCGAGCTCGAGCATGTGGACGCCGAGGTCGACGCCCGCGAACAGCTGCGGCAGCTGAGCGTGCTCCTGGATCTGGAGGTGGATGATGCGGTGAAACCTACCGAGCCTGTGCCGGCGCCGCATTTCGAAGCGGCGGCGCGGCAGCGCATGCTCGACGATTGGGAACGGACCGTGGCGGTGCAGCAGGCCGATCGCAATCGCCGCAAGGC
>DASRJW010000123.1 GCA_035649275.1 Candidatus Krumholzibacteriia bacterium | reverse complement strand
TCTCCGCCGGGGTCCCCGCTGCCTGCGCCTGCGTCGTCGTCATGCGAGGCTCAGGGTCTTTTCGACAGCAGTGAAGGCAGCGTCGAGGGCGCGCAGGGCCCGGCGCACGTCGTCCGCATTCACCACGAGAGGCGGCGTGAGACGCAGCACATTCGAGTAGATGCCTCCGCGACCAATGAGCACGCCGTCGTCCTTGCAGAGCTCCATGACGCGGGCGGTCTCTTCCGCCGCCGGCGCCTTGCTCGTGCGGTCGCGGACGAGCTCCACCCCCACCATGAGACCCTTGCCGCGCACGTCCCCGATCAGCCGGTGCTTCTCCTTCAGCTCCAGCATGCCGTCCCAGAGCAGCGCCCCCATGCGCTCGGCGTTCCCCACCAGGTCGTGCTCGCGGATGTATTCCACGTTGGCCAGCGCCGCCACCATGCTGATGGGGTTGCCGCCGAAGGTGCTGATGTTCGGGCCCTTGTAGGCGTCGGCGATCTCCCTCTTGGTGATGAAAGCGCCGATGGCGTAGCCGTTCCCCAGACCCTTGGCGAAGACCATGGTGTCGGGCTCGACGTTCCAGTGCTGGATGCCGAAGAGGTGCTTGCCCGTGCGACCCCAGCCCGTTTGCACCTCGTCGGCGATGGTGACGCCACCGTAGCGCTTCACAATCTCGAAGATGACGGAGAAGTACTCGGGCGGCGGGGTGATGAAGCCCCCGACTCCCTGGATCGGTTCGGCGATGAAGGCCGCGATGCGGCCGCTGGTGGCGGTCTGCAGCAGCTCCTCGATGTCGCGGGCGCAGCGCAGCTCGCAGGATGGGTAGGTGAGGCCGAAAGCACAACGATAGCAATAGGCGTTGTGGGTGAAGTGGACGTTGCCCATGGTGGCCACGGGGAGACGCCAGGGCTTCTGCCCGGAAACGCCGATGGCCACGTGCGAGCGCCCGTGGTACGAGTGGCGGAGGGCGATGATGTCCTCGCAGCCGGTGTGGAGCTTCGCGGTGAGCAGCGCCGTATCGATGGCCTCGGTGCCACTGTTGCAGAAGAAGGATTTCTGCAGCGCTCCCGGCGCCAGCGCCGCCAGCTCCTGGGCGAACTCCAGCATCGGCTCGATGAGATAGACCGTGGACACGTGCTGCAGCTGGTCCACTTGCGCATGCACCGCGGCGTTGATCTGCGGGTTCGAGTGGCCGCTGTTCACCGACAGGATGCCGGCGAAAAAATCCAGGTACTCCTTTCCCGTGCTGTCATAGAGATACTGCATCGAGCCGCGCACCAGGTTCATGGGCCGCTCGTAGTAATGCTTGACGCAGGGGAGGAGGTATTCCTCCTTGAGCTTCACCAGCTCTTCGGGAGTGCGCGGCACGGGGTCGAACCTCCAAGGGCTGCGCCGGGCTACGGCAGCTGCGACGTCATCTCGCCGTAGGTCTCCGGGCGCCGGTCGCGGAAGAACTGCCAGGTCTGCCGCACTTGCTCGATCATCTCGAGGTCGAGATCCGCCACCACCAGCTCCTCGCGATCCTCGCTGCCCTTCACCAGGAACTGGCCGCGGGGATCGCAGAAATAGCTGCTGCCGTAGAACTTTCCCGCTTCCCAGGGTGGTTCGACGCCGACGCGGTTGATGGCCCCCATGAAGTACCCGTTGGCGACGGCGTGCGCCGGCTGTTCCAGCTCCCAGAGATACTTCGACAGCCCCGCCACGGTGGCGGAGGGATTGAAGACGATCTCGGCGCCGTTCAAACCCAGGATGCGGGCGCCCTCCGGGAAATGACGGTCGTAGCAGATGTAGACGCCCACGCGGGCGTGCCGCGTCTTGAAGGTGGGGTAACCCAGATTGCCCGGCTTGAAGTAGAACTTTTCCCAGAAGCCCTTCAAATGCGGGATGTGGTTCTTGCGGTAGATCCCGAGGAGGCTGCCATCCGCATCCACCACGGCGGCGGTGTTGTAGTAGACGCCGGTCATCGCCTCCTCGTAGATGGGGACGACGAGAACCATGGCGTGCTTCTTCGCCAGGCCCTGGGCCCACGCCACCGTCGGGCCCGGGATGGGCTCGGCCAGCTGGTACCACTTCGGGTCCTGTTCGGCGCAGAAGTAGGGGCCGAAGAAGATTTCCTGCAGGCAGAGCACCTGCACCCCTTTGCCGGCCGCCTCCTCGATGAACTTCTGATGCTTGGCCAGAGCCGCCGCCTTGATCTCCGCGGCAGGCCCCTGGGTCTGGTCGCAAGCCGCCTGCACGAGGCCGCAGCGCACGATCCGTGGCATGTCCCTCACTCCTCGGGCCGCTGGGCAACCATGACGGCGAGATCAACGCGGCGCGTGATGGCGCGGAATGACCGATGTGGCGTCCAAGCTACCCCATGCCCCGGGGGCCGTCAATTCGACGGCGCACGCGACCCGGAGATCCCAGGTGGCGCCGCAGGATTCCCGAGACGTTCCGCTTCGGCCTCACAACCAGCTAGTACTGTTGCAGTTACATGCCCTCGTCGGTTGACCCAGACGCATCCGCCACGCTACAATCATGAACGAGCCGACGCACCTCGCGGCCCGCGTCGGCCCGGTTGAGCTCGACACAATAGACTTCGCTCGACCTCGGATCTGCCCCTGCGCCGGAATCTTGGTTCGTACGCCGTCGCCCAACGCGCCGCACATAAATTCGCGCCTGGAAACACGGAGGAAAAAGCAAGAAGTCAGGTAGGGTACGCATGGAGGCCTACGCTCCGGGTGAGTTGGCCATGTTGGCTCAACGCCCGCTGCGCATCCTGGTCGTCGACGACAACATCCAGGAGCAGCAGCTCCTGAAGATGAAGCTCGAGACGCTCGGCGCCACGCTCATCCAAGTCCGGCATGGTCGCTTGGGGATCATGACGGCGCAGAAAGCGGATCCGGATATCATCATCCTGGATCTCGGAACATCGGACATGCCCGGGCTGGAAGTCCTGCGGCACTTGAAAGCGGTGAAGCGCACGTCGGGGATCCCGGTGATCTGCATCTCCGCCAATCAAGACGAGTCCCAGCGCCTGCGCGCCCTGCGCTTGAATGCCGACTGGTACTTGCCGAAACCCTTCCGGTTTTCCGAGATGCTGGCGCGGCTGCGCTATCACGCCCAGGAAATCGCCGCGCGCAGCACCCAGCCCAGCGGCCAGATGAGCGTGGACGGCATGCGCAAGAACGTCATGCGTACGTCAGTGGACTCGATGTCCGACCTGCAAGACATCCGCAAGGCCTTGCATGGCCTCAAGGGCTACGTCGGAGCCGACGACTACTACCTGAACAGCAAGCTCGAGACCTGTTTCCGCAACCTGCTCCGCATCGAGTCGCGCCTGAAGGAATTCCGGGACTGGAGCGCCAACCGCGCCAAGGCGCCGGCGAGCGCCCAGCGGCCGGCACCGACGGCCACCTACGAGATCGACGACACTCCGCCTCTCCCGGAGGGGCGGAACAGCGAGGGCCCGCAAGGAAGCGGCCCCTCTCCGAGCTGACGCGTACCCCACCCGCGCCAGCTCCCCAGGCTCAAGGATGAGCCGTTCCGCCCAGAGTTCCTCCACTCCGGGCAAAAAAGCCCGCCGGGTTCCCGGCGGGCTTTTGTACTGCGGCTGCATGACTGCAGCGCCCGCGCGCCGGGAGCGCTTGTCGCCGCCGATCTCTGTTGCTAGGCTCGGCTCGAGAACTGCGAGGGAAGAATGGTCCTCGTTCCCGAGTCGATCCGTCGCGACGTCTTGCACGTCTGCAGGAGGCTGTACGAACGCGGCCTGGTGGCCGGCACCGATGGCAACGTCTCCGTCCGGCTGGGCAAGGACCGGATCCTGGCGACGCCCACCGGCATGAGCAAGGGCTTCCTGGAGGCTTCCGACCTCGTCGTCTGCGATCTGCAGGGCCGGCAGCTGGAAGGCAAACGCCGCCTGACGACGGAGATCAAGATCCATCTCGCCGTGTACACGCAGCGCGAGGACGTCTGCGCCGTCGTCCACGCCCACCCGCCGCACGCGACCGCCTTCGCCGTGGCGCGGCGGCCCCTCGAGGAGCGCTTGATGCCAGAGGCCTACATCGCCGTCGGCAAGGTGGCGCTGACGGAATACGGCACGCCCTCCACGGAAGAACTGGAAGCGAGCATCCGCCCGGCAGCGAAGGAGCACGATGCCATCCTGCTCGCCAACCACGGTGCGGTGACGCTGGGGCGCGACGTGATCGGCGCCTACCACCGCATGGAGGCGCTGGAGCAGCTGGCGCGGATTTCCTTGCTGACACAGATGCTCGGCGGCGCCCAGCGGCTGAGCCCCGAGGAGATCGCGCGCCTCGAGTCCATCCGCGGCGTCTACGGCAGCGCGCCGCCCAACCTGCCTTGCTACCACTGCGGCTGGACTCCGGAATCGCCGCCGGCAGCCTCAGAGCGCGGCAGCGAGTCGAGCGCCGGAGCGCGGCGGAAGACGTACACCGAGCCCGAGGTGCACTGGGCCGGCAATCCTCCTGTTTGGGAACGGCACGCCGCGACGGACAAAGAGGCCCAGGTGCGAGACCTGGCACGGCGCGCGCTGCGCGAGGTGCGCGAGGGCAGCTGACCATCATGGCCGGACGACGCGAGCTCCTCATCGATGCCTTCAACGTGATCTTCGCCCACCCGCAGCTCGGGCCCCTGGTGCGGCGCGACCAGGAAGCGGCGCGCGAGCAGTTCGTGGCCTTGGTGAATCAGAAACGGCCCGCCGACGCGACGCGCGTCTAC
>DASRJW010000122.1 GCA_035649275.1 Candidatus Krumholzibacteriia bacterium | reverse complement strand
GCGCCTTCCAGGGGTTCGTCGATGGAGAGCAAGCGCATGCGTTGCTTGCGGATGTGGTCGATGCAGAGGTTCGAGGTGATCTTGAACAACCAGCTCGAGAAGGCGTACACGGGGTTGTAGCGTTCCAAGGCCGCGAACGTCTTGACGAAGGCCTCCTGCGCCAGGTCGCGCGCTTCATCCGGGTTGCGCACCATCTTGCGGCACAGGTTGTACACGGAGTTCTGGTATTTGCGGACGAGTTGTCCGTAGGCGATCTGGTCCCCGCTCTTGCAGCGTTCGACCAGGAGGAGATCTTCCTTCTTCACGGCGAGCAACCCCTTCGTGGTTCGCACCGTGCTCGGCGAGGCTCGCGAACACCGGCACCTGCCGAGCCCTCGGCGGCGGCGTGGTCACGCTACGAGCGCACCACGGCGCCTCGATCACCTGTCACGGAGTCGAAAGAACGAAGGGCGAGCCAAGACTCGCACCTCACGGTCTGGCGCTTCCGGCGTTCCTCCGTGATCGCCGAGCGCCCCGCCGTGATCCCCGGGCGGGGTATGTGAAGCACGCGAGCACCATTCAACCTAGCCCACCGGCGCGGGGAAGGCAAGCCGGAAGTACGTAGATCCCGCCGGTCCGGAGGAGATCGAGGGGGAGAAAGCGTCAGGAGCGTTCCGACCATACCGGCCGCGGGCGGACTCGGAAGCGGCGCGGCGGGACCCCGTACCGGGAGTCGGCTTCCGGCCGCGCCGTGCCCCCATCCATCCGCGCCGCTGCCCGGGGAATCTGGCGGACCGTCGCCAGGAAGAGGGCGACCACGACGTCCTTGAGGCGGGAGCGCACGAACGACCGGGCCAACTGTCCCCGCTTCTGCCACAGCGGTCCGACCAGGAAGCTCGCCGCCAGGGCGCCGGCCAGGAGGCCGCCCGCCAGCCAGGGTCCGGGCTTGTCACGGATCTGCGCCTTCAGCGGTTCCAGGGCCAGGAATTCCTGGACCTCCTGGCGCAGTGCCTGTCGCTCCCGCCGGATCGCCGCTACGAGCTCGTCTTGTCGTCGCGCCACGCGAGCAGTTCACCCACCATTTCCCGAGTGCGGGGCAAGAGCAAGGAGCCGATGCCGCGCACCCACTTCCACCCCTGGAGGAAACCGAGTGCGCTCACCAGCGCCAGCAACACGCCAACGATCGTCGCCGCGAGGATCGGGGACAGGAGGGACCGCAACAAGAGATAGAGGGCGAGGGCGAAAGCGACGATGGCGAGGCTGGCGACGAAGATGCTCGTCGCCAGCGCCACGAGCCCCAAAACGAACCGCGCCGACCCGGCGCGCAATTCGGCGCGCGCCAGGTCGACATGCAGCTTGACGATTTCGCCCACGTGCCGGCCCAGGTCTTGGGCCTGCTCGTCGATCTGCGGGGACATGGGGGCTCCCACGCCAGCGGGTCAGCGCGCGGTTCGCGCCGGCCGTCGCGGACCTTCGGGTCCAGCGGCCGCGCGCACCGTGCCGCTCCTGTTCAGCGCCGCCGCCGGCGTAGCGCCAAACCCAGGATCGTTCCGGCAGCGAGCGCGATCCCCACCGCCTTCAGTGGGTGCGCCTGGATCTGTCGCTCCACGCCTACGCGCGCGTGCTGCGCTTTCACTGCCGTCGCATGCCGGGCCTGCACCAACTTGTTCTTGGCTACATCCCCCGCATGCTGCAGCTTGGTCTTGACCGCCTGGGCAGTCGAGCCAGCCGGGCGCCCATCATCCCACGTCCCGTGCAGCCGCGCCGATGGCGACTGCGCTCCAATCCCTTGCTCTCCGGTTTCCATGGCACGCTCCTCCGCGTCAACAGCGGCGGTCTTTGGAGTCACAACACAGCCACGAATCTCGCGGCAGGTCCGCCTCTGCGGGCTGCCTGCCGTCCGCCGCACCCTAGCATAGGCATTCTAGGCAGTCCTAAAGTTTTCAACACATCGAAGTGCTCCGGTGATCCCGGTGCGCTTGACCCCCCCATCCCCCCTCCATAGACTGAACGACTGCGCCGACCGGTCGGTTCCTCTTCGTCCCGGACTCTCCCGGAGGAGGGCGGCTTGAGCACCATCGAGTTCGTGCATGCCCGCGAGATCCTGGATTCGCGCGGCTTTCCCACCCTGGAGGTGGAGGTCCACACCACCGAGGGGGCGCATGGCCGGGCATCGGTGCCCTCCGGCGCCTCCACCGGGGAGCACGAGGCGGTGGAGCTGCGCGACGGCGACTCCAGCCGCTACCTGGGCAAGGGCGTCCTGAAAGCGGTCGGCCACGTCAACGACGAGCTCGCCCCGGAGATCCTGGACATGGACGTCACCGATCAGGTGGCCATCGACCTGCGCCTGAGCGAGCTGGACGGCACCACCAACAAGGGCCGGCTGGGTGCCAATGCCATTCTGGGCGTGTCCCTCGCCGTCGCTCGGGCCGCCGCCGCCGAGTCCTCCCTCTCCCTCTACAGCTACATCGGCGGCACCAACGCCCGCACTCTTCCGGTGCCTCTCATGAACGTGTTGAACGGCGGCCGGCACGCGGACAACAACCTCGACATCCAGGAGTTCATGCTCGTCCCTGTCGGGGCCGGCGACTTCGCCCAGGCGCTGCGCTGGGGGGCCGAAACCTTCCACCATCTGAGAAAGGTGCTGCAGGAGAAAGGACTGGCGACCGCGGTCGGAGACGAAGGCGGTTTCGCCCCGAACCTGCGCAGCAACACCGAAGCCCTGGAGATCATGCTCGTGGCCATCGAGCGCGCCGGCTATCGGGCCGGTGAGGACATCGCCCTGGCGCTGGACGCCGCGGCCAGCGAGTTCTTCGCCAAGGGCGTCTACACCTTGAAGGCGGAGGCGAAGAAGGAGCTCGACGCCAGCGCCATGGTCGCCTTCTGGACCGATCTCTGCGGACGCTTCCCCATCGTCTCTCTCGAGGACGGCCTGGCCGAGGACGACTGGGACGGTTGGCGCGAGTTGACGGTGGCGCTCGGGGATCGCCTGCAGCTGGTGGGGGACGATCTCTTCGTCACCAACATCGAGCGGCTGCAGCGCGGCATCGACGCCGGCATCGCCAACTCGCTCCTCGTCAAGCTGAACCAGATCGGGACGCTGTCGGAAACCCTCGACGCCATCGAAATGGCCCGCAGCGCCGGCTACACCAACGTCGTTTCCCACCGCTCCGGCGAAACCGAAGACACCACCATCGCGCACCTCGCGGTGGCCACCAACGCCGGGCAGATCAAGACCGGATCCCTGTCGCGCACCGACCGCACTGCCAAGTACAACGAACTGCTCCGCATCGAAGAGGAGCTGGGCGAGTCGGCGCGCTATCCGGGCCTCGCCGCCCTGGCGCGGGGTCGGCGGCGCTCGTCCTAGGGCGCGGTCCACCATGGCGCCCGTCTTGGCGCGCCAGGCGCAATCCCCTCGCATTGACAGCACCTGGAGTCGAAGCTAGGTTCGGCGCCCGGGTGGATGGGTTGTGGTGAGGTGACGCGGATGTCCGAACCGATGGATCTGGACGCGATCGAGCGCGAACCCGTCGATCCGCTGGCCTGGACGCCGCCGCGCTTCCTGCGCCGGCACGCGGCGCGCACCGCCCATCGCCGCCGGCGCCGGCGCTGGGTCACCGGCGCCATCGTCGCCCTCCTCGGCTTCGGTTTCCTCTTCGCCGATGGCGGCCTGGCTTCCATCCTCTGGCGCCGCTTCCGTATCCACCGTCTGGAGAGGCAAGTGACCGCGCTCGCGGCGCGGCAGAAGTGGCTGCAAGAAGAGGCGGGGCGCCGCAAGAAAGACCGCGCCACCATCGAGCGGATCGCACGCGAGGAATACGGGATGATCTATCCCGGCGAGAAGCTCGTCCGCATCGTCGCGGTCAGCGAGAAGGAAGCGCAGCGGGTGGAGAAAGCCCAGGCGGCCCTGCAAGCGGAGGTCGAGAAGGCACCGCCGCGTCCAGCGAGGCAAGGCGCCGGGGGGAGCAAGGTCGTGCAGCGCGGCACTCGGCGCTGACGACGTCTCGCCGAATCTGCCGCTCAGTCCGGCAGGTTGAACCACCAATCCCAGATCAGCTTGCGGAGCGTGGGCAGGTCCCGGGCCTCGAGCTCGGGAGCATGCGCACCTGCCCAGCCTTGTGGGATGGCGATGAAACGATCTTCGCGGTCGCGGACGATTTCGAAACCGAGGTAGATGTCCAGCGGACGCGGACGTGTGGTGGAGTTGCCCGCGGGTGAGTTGTTCGAATCGAAGCGCACCGTTGACTCCCCCCGATGAGGCGAGTGGCTGGCTCACCTCGCCATTCTGAATCTCCCCCAAGGCGCCCGATTCCGCCACCCTCCGTGGAGCAGAATCTCGCACCTCGTGGGCCTGGTCGCGGCCGGCGCTCGGGTCGCCGCGAGCTTCGGGCAATCTACGGCTGCGGCGCGATCGGATCAAGCCAGGAATTGACCCGAGGAACAGGCAACATACGTATGCAGCCGTTTCCACTGCGCAAACCGTGCAGCGACAACTGCTCGCCGCTCCTGACACGGTTGCATGGAACGTAGCGGCTGCTGCTCATCTCCGTGTCCTCGCCACGTACCTTCCTTGCGTCGCCAGGCAGCGGGAAAAGCCCGCATGGCGAGCCGGCAAGACCTCGAGGAAGTCCCCTGACCTCGCGCCTCGGATCCTGCCCGTCAGGCCAAGCACTTTTTCTTTCAAGGGGTTCACCTGCCATGGCCTTGACACCCATCGGCACGGCCTTTATGGTGAGCGCGATCTTGATGCGGGGTGGAGCAGCTGGTAGCTCGTTGGGCTCATAACCCAAAGGTCGCAGGTTCGAATCCTGCCCCCGCTACCAACAGGGCCCCGGCAGGCAGAGGTGCATCGCGCCCCGCCTGACCGGGGCCTCGACATGTTTCGCTCGCTCGACCCTTTTACCTATCGGCGATGCATTCCACCCCAGCGCCGACTCGATAGGCCCGATGGGCTTACTGCGCCCTACTCCGATCGCAACATCAGACAAGGAATGAACTCCGTCACGCACCAGCCACGGGGCGATCCGACCCAGGCCCTCCTTCTGCTGGTGCAGTGATTGTGCTAGAAGAGCGCGGGGCCCGCACCGCGGCCGCTCTGGGTCGTGGGCGCGGCGCCATCTCGGGCCGCGCACGCACACCCTCTGGGCGGAGCACTCCATGCCCATCCCGAGCCCGTTCCACCCGCGGACCTCGGCGCAGTGCACGAGCCTTCTCTGGAAGGAGTGGGCCGGCTACTACGCCGTGCGCTCCTATGACACCGTGCTCGACCCGGAGTATCAGGCGATCCGTCACGGCGCCGGCTTGCTGGACGTGACGCCTCTCTACAAGTACGAGGTGCAGGGCCGTGACGCGGCGGCGTTCCTCTCCTGGGTCACCGTGCGCGACATCAGCAAGCTCGCCGTCGGGCGCATGACCTACCTCTGTTGGTGCGACGACGGCGGCAAGGTAGTGGACGATGGCACCGTGGCGCGTCTCGACGAGGATCGCTTCCGCGTCACCGCGGCGGAACCCGCCCTCGCCTGGTTGCTCCGCCACGCGCGAGGCTTCGAGGTGGCGATCGAAGACAGCTCGCGCCAGCTCGGCACGCTGGCGCTGCAGGGCCCCCTCGCCCGCGACATTCTCTCGCAGATGAGCGACGTCGATCTCGCCAAGATGCGCTACTTCGGCATCGCCCCCGCGCGCCTCGGCAACGTCCAGGGCTGGATCTCGCGCACCGGCTACACCGGCGACCTGGGCTACGAGCTCTGGGTGCCTGCCGAGCACGCACTTCCGGTGTGGGATGCCGTCTTGGCGGCTGGCCGGGATCTCCACCTGCTCCCGGTCGGTCTCGATGCGCTCGACGTTTGCCGCATCGAAGCGGGCTTCGTCATGAACGGCGTCGACTACTTCAGCGCCCACATGTGTCTCCTCGAAGCACGCAAGTCGACGCCGCAAGAGATCGGCCTCGGCTGGACGGTGAAGCTGGAACGCGAGCCCTTCGTCGGCCAGGCAGCGCTGCGAGCCGAAGTGGTCGCGGGAGCGACCTGGGCCTTCGTCGGCCTCGTCTACGACTGGGAGGAATACGAGGCGCTGCACGCCGAGTACGGCCTGCCGCCGCGACTTCCCGCCGGCGCTTGGCGCACGCCGGTGCCGGTCTACGAGGGGCGCGGCCGACAGGTGGGTTACGCGACGAGCGGCGCCTGGTCGCCGCTCCTGAAGAAGAACCTGGCGCTCGCCACGGTGCGGCGCGCCGCCAGTGCTCCCGGCACCCGTCTCGACATCGAGGTCACCGTCGAGTTCCAGAGGCGCAAGGTGGGCGCCACGGTGACGGCTCTCCCCTTCTTCGATCCGGAGAGGAAGAAGGCGTGAGCGCGAAGACCCGATCGACAGACCTCGCCCAAGCCGAGCGCAGCGCCGGGTCCGCGCCCGCCAAGCCGGCGCGCTCCTCCTACGACGCCATCGTCGTCGGCGGCGGCCACAACGGTCTCGCCTGCGCTGCGTACCTGGCCAAGGCGGGAAAGAGCGTTCTCGTCCTCGAGCGGCGCCACCTGGTGGGTGGCGCCTGTGTCAGCGAACAGATCGTTCCGGGCTTCACCTTTTCGGCCTGCTCGTACATCGTGAGCTTGCTGCGGCCGCAAGTGGTGCGCGAGCTCGACCTGCCGCGCTTTGGACTGGAGATCCTGCCGCTCGAATCCACCTTCACGCCCTTCCCGGATGGGCGCTCGCTCGCGCGCTGGAGCGACCCGCAGCGCACCCGGCTCGAAATCGCCGCTTTCAGTGCCCGCGACGCCGATGTCTATCCTGAGTTCGGTCTCGCCATGAGCCGGTTGGCGCACTTCATCAAGCCCACCATCGACAACCCCGCGCCGGACCCGACCTCGCTGTCGCCGCGGGAGCTCGGCGCCATGCGGCGTCTCGGCCTGTCGGTCCGCAATCTCGATCGCGACCTGCGCGAGCTCGCCATCCGTCTCACCACCATGAGCGCGGTGGACTTCCTCGATCTCTTCTTCGAGAGCGAGCACCTCAAGACGCCCATGTCGGCGAGCGGCATCATCGGCACCTTCCTCGGCGTGCGCTCCCCGGGGACGGCCTACGTGCTCCTGCATCATTATATGGGGGAGATCGACGGCTCCTACCGCGCCTGGGGGTTCGTGAAGGGCGGCATGGGGCGGATCAGCCTGGCGCTCGCCGGAGCGGCCCAGGCCCACGGCGCCGAGATCCTCACCCACTCTCCGGTGGCGCGCTTCCGCGTGCGCGACGGGCGGGCCAGCGGCGTCGTCCTGGAGAATGGCGACGAGATCGCGGCGCGCGCCGTGATCAGCGCCCTGGATCCGCGTCGCACCTTCCTCAAGCTGGTGGGCGCCGAGCATCTCGAGCCGGACTTCCTCGCCGGGATCCGACGCTACAAGCTGCGCGGCAGCTCGGGGAAGGTGAACTTGGCGCTCGACCGCTTCCCCGATTTCACCTGCCGGCCGGGCGCCGGTGCGCATCTGATGGGCGACGTCTCCATCGCCCCCAACATCGCTTATCTCGAACGGGCCTACGACGACGCCAAGTACGGTGCCTTCTCGCGCCGGCCGTTCCTCAACATCGTCTTCCCTTCACTCGCCGACCCCACGGTGGCGCCGCCGGGCAAGCACGTCATGTCCATCTTCGTGCAGTACGCGCCGTATTGGTTGGCGGAAGGGCCGGAGAGTTGGCCCGCCCAGCGCGAGGCCTTCGCCGACACCGTGATCCAAACCCTGGCCGAGTACTGCCCCTCGCTCCCTGACGCCATTTTGCACCGCCACGTGCTCACGCCCTGGGATCTCGAGCAGGAGTACGGACTCACGGAAGGCAACATCTTCCACGGTGAGCTCGGGCTGGAGCAGATGCTTTTCCTCCGCCCCGTGCCGGGCTGGTCGCGCTACCGCACACCGCTCCGGCAGCTCTGGATGTGCGCCGCCGGCACCCACCCCGGTGGCGGCGTCATGGGTGCGTCCGGCGAGCTAGCGGCGAAGACATTGCTGCGATCGGGGGGTGTGTGAGCGGTCGGTACGATGCCATCGTCATCGGTGCAGGCCACAACGGCCTCACCACGGCCGCGCTGCTCGCGCGCCAGGGGCGGCGCGTCCTCGTTCTCGAGCAGAAGGAGCACATCGGCGGTCTCGCCGCGGCCGAGGAGTTCCATCCTGGTTTCTGGAGCTGCGGCGTCTTCCAGGACACGACACTCGTTTCGCGCCGCGTGGCCGACGAACTCGAGCTCGCCCGGCACGGCCTGCGCTGGCGCACCGCCCCGCCCGATGTGCTCGCCCTCGGCGCGCCCGGCGACAGCTTGCTCCTCGCCGGCGAGGTGGCGCGCGCCACGGCCGCGATCCGCCAGCGTCAGCCGCAGGACGGCGAGAGGTATCCGCGCTACATCGCGGCGCTCGAGGGCCTGCGTGAAGTGCTGCGCAGCTTCCTCGACGCAGCACCCCTCGACCCCACCTCGAACGAGGCCCTCGACCCTCGGGTGCTTTGGCGCCCGGGGCTGCGCTTGCGCCGCTTGGGACGGCGCGGGTTGCTCGAGTTCTTGCGCCTACCACCCCTTTGCACCGCCGACTGGCTCGACGAATGGTTCGCCGATGATTTGTTGAAGGCGGCGCTGTCCCTTCCCCCCCTGGCTTCCACCTTCATGGGGCCGCGCTCACCCGGCGGTACGGCGTTGCTCTTGCGCCAGGCCGGCCTCGCAGGTCCGGGCGTGGAGGGCGGCGGGCCGGCACTCGTGGCCGCGATCGCAGGCGCTGCACGGACTCACGGCGCCGAGATCCGCAACGGAGCTCCAGTCGCCGAGGTGCGCATGGCGGGCAAGGTCCAAGGCGTGAAGCTCGCCAGCGGTGAGACGTTCGACGCCCCGGTGGTTGCAGCTTCTTGCCATCCGCAGCAGCTCTTGGCGCTTCTAACGCTCCGTTCGTTGCCGGGGCGCCTCACCGAACGCCTCCAGCACTATCGTTCCCGCGGCACGACGGCGCAGGTGCTGTTCGCGCTGCGCGCCCCCCTCCGCTTCAAGGGCTACGAGAATCTCCCCGTCGAGTTCGCGCGCACTGGCGCCTCGATGCTCGACATCGAACGCGCTTTCGATGCCGTGAAGTACGGGCGGATCGCCGAGCGGCCAGTCCTCGAGATCCATGCTCCGTCGTCGAATGGGGAAGCCCGGCCACCTGGCGACCGTGCGGTGGCACCTGCAGGCGCCGTCGCACCCGCAGGGGCCGTCGCTTCGGTCTTGGTGCATTACGCCCCCTGGAACCTGGAGCCCGGATGGGACGCGAAGCAGCGCGACCGTCTCGGTGAGCGGGTGCAGGAGATGGTCAGGGAACGCGCCTCCGGTCTCGAAGTCGTGGCGCGCCGCGTTTTCGCACCACCCGATTTCGAAGCGCTGTACGCGCTCCCAGGCGGCAACCTACACCACGGCGACCACGCCCTGGACCAGCTGCTGCTTCGGCCCGCTGCTGGTTGCGTCGGCTATCGCACGCCCATCCCCGGTCTCTACCTCTGCGGCAGCGGCAGTCATCCCGGTGGCGGGCTCACCTGCCTGCCAGGTGCCCTCGCAGCGCGTTCCATCCTCGCCGACTGATGCAACCGGTCGCTCCGGGTCTCCCTGCTTGCCGGTCAGCTGCGGCGACATCGAATGAGTGCGCCCCTTCGGAAGGAAGCGACGACATCGCGCAACACCACAACGCACTCGACCGATAAGCTCGTGAACGTTTTCACAATCTGTTTCGATCTGAAACGCTGGCTGACGACCCCACGAGTTTTCCACAGAGCTGGCACGCCGACTTGCATCTCTGTGGATAGCATTCGATGAAAACCGTCAAAGATTCTTACGCTGTCAACGTCGTGTACAGCTGTAGAGCGTCTCTGCGAGCAATTGTGCGATGTTTGCCGCGAAGCACGATGTTTTCTGTGAAAAGACCTGTTGACAAGCTTCGGCCATTTTTCTATATTCCCTGTATTCCCATTTACCCCGTTTCTCCCAGGGTGTAGGTACCGTGGGAACTGAAAGAGCGCTGCGTGGTCCGGCAGCTGCCGGACCGGTCGGAGCTTGCCCGCTCGGCTCGCGCCGCTCGTCGGCGCCTCTCATCGTTCTCCATCGGCGGGAACGGTGGTAGAACATGCCAGAGCTCTCGGCGTTTTCCGCTCGACCGGTCGAGCTCCACCTGGCACACCTCTCATCGTTCTCCAGCGGCGGGACCGACGGTAGAACGTGCCAGAGCTCTCGGCGTTTTCCGCTCCCGCGAAGCCGGTGAGTCGGCTTCGAGGCCTGTCTCGGACGATACGAGGAACGACCCCAAGCGAGCAGGAATTGGAGACTCCGATCTCGTCACCTGCCGGACAAGGTGCCGCGGGCTTATACTGGACGGTTGTGGCGACACGTCCTGGGGTGCAGTTCGCGTCCGCGTGGGCGCGGCACTCGTCACGGCCTTCGACATCTTCGCCTTGGGAAAACAGGAGTGTGAGATGAAGACGCCTGCCGGATTCTTCGCCTGCTCCGCCTGGCTGTTGCTCCAGGCCGCTCCCACTCTCGCCACGGAGCCCGCCTCCGACCTCGAGCGCTCGGTGACGCTCATGGCCCGTATCGGCTTCTGCAACCAGCCGGCGTTCTCCCCCGACGGCCAAACCATCGCCTTCGCCTCGAACATGAGCGGCCAGCCGCAGATCTGGAAGGTGGCGGCCGCCGGCGGCTGGCCCGAGGCGGTGACGGCTTTCGACGACCCGGTGAGCGGCTTCACTTGGTCCCCCGACGGCGCCTGGATCGCCTTCTCCCTGGCGCCGGGAGGCGGCTTGAACGAACAGGTCTATCTCATGCGTCCCGATGGTACCGAGGTGCGCATGATCACGGGCGGCGGCAAGGAGAACAACCGCCTCGGCCCGTGGTCCCGTGACGGCAAGCTCCTCACCCTGGGGTCGAACCGACGCACTCCCGCCGCCATCGATGCCTACGTCTACGACCTCGCGGGCGGCAAGCTACGCATGGTGTGCGAGAACCGCGGCATCGGCGGCTTCGTCGACGTCTCCCACGATGGCCGCTATGCGCTGCTCCAACGCGTGGTGAGCCGGGGCGACAACAACCTCTACCGCGTCGAGCTCAGCACCGGCCGTGAAGTGTTGGTGACGCCCCACGAGCCGCCCGGGAGCTTCTCGGGCGTCCTCGCCCCGGATGGCAACAGCGTGTATCTGGTGTCGAACAAGGACCGCGATCTGCGAGCCCTGGCGCGTGTGCGTCTCTCCGCTGCGGGGGAAGCCGGACCGTTCGAGACGCTGCTCGCGCGCGACGACGCCGAGCTCGACGGCCTCACCCTCGACGACGCGGGCAAAGCGTTGGCGCTGGTGTGGAATGTCGCCGGGAAGAGCGAGATCGCTTTCTACGACCTCGGGAAGCAACGCCAAACGCCCGGCCCCCAGCTCCCCGCGGAACTGGCCGGTGGCGTCGAGTTTTCCAAGGACGGCCGGCTCCTGGCGCTCACTCTCTCCGGTTCGACCCATCCCGCCGACATCTGGGTCTACGATCTGAAGAAGCAAACCCTGCGACAGCTCACGCAGAGCCCCCATGCCGGCGTCGACATGACGCAACTCGTCGTGCCCGAGCTGGTGCGGTATCGCGCCCACGATGGCCTCGAGCTCTCGGGTTGGGTCTACCGGCCGCGGCAGGGCAAGCCGCCTTATCCCATGGTGCTCAGCTTCCACGGCGGACCGGAGGGACAGGAGCGACCGGGCTTCAGCTCCAACTATCAAGCGCTGCTCGGCCAAGGCATCGCCGTCTTCGCCCCCAACGTGCGTGGGTCGTCCGGCTTCGGCAAGAAGTTCGTGAACCTCGACAACGGCGCACTCCGCTTCGACGGCATCAAGGACATCAAGGCGAGCGTGGACTACATCGTCGGCGCCGGCGTCGCCGACCCGCGGCGACTCGGCATCATGGGTGGCTCGTACGGCGGCTACATGGTCATGGCGGGCCTCACGGAGTACCCGGATCTCTTCGCCGCCGGGGCCAACCTCTTCGGCGTCGTGAACTTCGCGACCTTCTTCGCGCACACCGAACCCTGGATGGCCGCCATCTCCACCATCGAGTACGGCGATCCGGCGACACAGGCCGACCTCCTGCGGCAGCTCTCGCCGATCCACAAAGTGGACCGCGTGGTGGCTCCCACCATCGTCCTGCATGGTGCCAACGACACCAACGTTCCGGTCGTCGAGGCCGAGCAGGTGGTGGAGAACCTGAAACGCCGCGGCGTACCGGTGGACTACGTCCTCTTCCCGGACGAAGGCCACGGCTGGCGCAAGACGCCGAACCGGATCCGCTCCACCGTCGCCATCACCCAATGGTTCGACCGCTATCTGGTGCGGGAGCAGGCGCAGCGCTGAAGAATCATCTCGACGGCCGGACCCAGAAGAGCGGCTGACCAAATTGCACCTCGGCGGCATCGTGCACCAGGATCTTGGTGATCTCGACCCGCTCGGGATACCCCGGGCCGCCGTAGGTGATCTGGTTGAAGCATTTCATCACTTCGACCAGTCCCAGGACACCGCCGTTCGCGATCTGGGTGCCCTCGCTGACGAAGGGGGGCGCGTCGGGCGAGGCCCCGCGATAGAAGATGCCTTCGGAAGGCGAGGTCACCACGATCGTTCCGGCGGCGGCAGCATCCTCTTGCGGCGCACTCGTGCCGCGTGCGCGCCGCGAAGACCCGCCGGAACCCGTGCTCGGGAGTCGCGGGTCCAGGCGGAAGAGGGGTTCGTTGTAGGCCACCGGCGTCAGCGCCTGGGGCAGGAAGATCTCCGCCACCGTCCCCTGCACTTCCCGCGGCAGTCGGAGCGTGTGGCTCTCGTGCAGGATCTCCATCCTGGAGATGGGAGCGAAGGCGTTCAGGAACACCCCGACTTCGGGAACGCCATGGGCGCGGCCCACAACCGGTGAGGCGACGATCAAGGTCCCGGTGTCGCCGTCGGCGGGGCGCACGTTCGCGATCAACGTCTTCTCCGACATGCCGCCTCACCGCCTGCGGTTCCGGCTCCAGGGGACAGGCCGGGATCTTCCCGGCGCTCGGACCAGCGCCTTCACACCTTCTCGGTCAGCACGTGCAGGTCGTGCATGGACCAGATGCGCGGGTTCTTGATCCGCCGGTAGCCGATGCTCTGATAGCACATCTCGACCAGCGTCGTCAGGTAATCGCGCAGCTCGTGCACAGCCACGATCTCGTCGGTGTCCATCTGCCGCGCCGACTTGTAGGGGTCCATGTCCGCATCGATGCGCGCCTCGACTTCCTTCATGCCGGCTTCGATCTCGGCGCGCTCCTTCGGGTCCGTGGCGAGGATCTGGAAGTTGTCGTCCAGCTTGCTGTGGAAGGTGCCGATGGCGAGCGTCCGTCCCTCCATGACCGCCAGACGCGTGACCGGCGTCGACAGCTGCACGATCGGCTCGTAGGGCCGCCCGGTCATGGCGTAGTAGCCGGCGCCGGAAGCCTTGCGCAGCAGCACCGTCAGCATCGGCACGGTGTTGGTCGAATTGGTGTAGAGCAGGTTCGACCCGTAGCCGAGCAAACCGTGCTTTTCCGCTTCCAGGCCGATGTCGAAACCCGAGATGTCCTGCAGCCAGAGGATGGGGATGCCGTCGGCGTCGCAGGTCCGGGAGAACTGGGACATCTTGGCGATCCCTTCCCGGTAGAGGATGCCGCCGGGACGGGTGCGGTCGCGCCGCTCCGGATGCTGGGTGAGGCGCTGGTTGTTGGCGATGATGCCGACAGGCAGCCCGTGGAGGCGGGCGATGCCGGTGAGCATCTCCTCGCCGGTGTGCGGCAGGATCTCCCAGAAGAGCGAGCTGTCCACCAGGCGCGCGATGATCTCCCGCACGTCGTAGACCACCCGGTGATCCACCGGGAGGAGACCGTTGATCTCCTGCGGCGCGAAGCGTGGCGGCGCCGGGGCGAAGGCGTGACGGTAGTAATCCGCCGCGCTCGCTGGCAACTTGGCAACCTCCTGGCGGATGCGTGCGATCATCGCCCGGTCGTCGGGCACGCGTTCGTCGGCGCAGTTCGACAGGTGGACGTGGATGTCGGCGCCGCCGATGTCGAGCGAGGTGATGTGCTGGGACTTGGCCCCCTTCACCAGCGCCGCCCCGGCGATCACCATGTAGGCCACCTCGGTCATGAACAGCTTGTCCGAGATGATGGGCATGTAACCGCCGCCAGCGATGCAGTCTCCCAACACCCCGGCGATCTGGGGGACGCCGCTCGCCGAGAGCAGCGAGTTCATCTTGAAGATGTAGCCGGCCCCCAGCTTGCCCGGAAAAGTCTTCGCCTGCTCGGGGAGAAAGAGGCCCGAGCAGTCCACCAGATACAGCACTGGCAGCTTGAGCCGCAGCGCCACTTCCTGGGCCCGCTCGATTTTCTCCGGCGTCATGGGCCACCAAGAGCCGGAGGCCACCGTATTGTCGTTGGCGATGACCACGGTGAGCCGCCCGTGCACGCGCACGAAGGCGGTGATCACCCCGGCGGCAGGAGAGGTGCGCGGGGGTTGCCCGAAAGTGATCCCGTAGTTGACGAAGGTGTTGATGGGGAACAGCGCAGACCCGGGGTCTTTGAGGAGCTCGATACGTTCCCACGTGGTCAGCTTGCCCTTGGCATGCACGCGCTCGACGTACTCTTCGCCCCAGCCGCGACGCACTTCCTCCCGGCGCGCCGCGAGGAGCTGGTTGAGCGCCTCCATCTGCTCCAGGTTGGAGCGGTAGGTCTTTTCCTCCACGACCTCGGCGATCGGCCGCCCCAGGGGATGCAAGAGGACCTTGGCCAAGGGGTTCCCTTCGACTAGTGCAGCAGCCGGCCGATGAAGCCGGTGTCGTAGTCGCCGGCAGCGAAGCGCGGATCTTGCATGATCTGCAGGTGCACGGGAATCGTGGTCTTCACGCCGGTGACGGTGAAGGACCCGAGGGCGCGGAGCATGCCCTCCCGCGCCGCCTCTCGCGTCTTCCCCCAGACCACGAGCTTGGCGAGCATCGAGTCGTAATAGGGTGGGATCCGGTAGCCCGGCTGCACGTGCGTGTCGACGCGCACCCGTGCCCCATCGCCTCCGTTCCCGCTTTCCGGCGGCACGAACTTCGCGACCAAGCCGGGATGGGGACGGAAGTCTTGCGCCGGGTCCTCGGCATTGATCCGGCATTCGATCGCATGCCCTTGCAAGGCCACGTCTGCCTGGGTGAAGCCCAGCGGCTCGTTCGCCGCGATCCGGATCTGCTCGACCACCAGGTCCCGGCCCGTGACCATCTCGGTCACCGGGTGCTCCACCTGCAGCCGCGTGTTCATCTCCATGAAGTAGAGCTGTCCGCCGGCGTCGCGGAAGAACTCCACCGTGCCGGCGTTGCGGTAGCCGACCTGTGCCAGAGCGCTGCAGATCTTGGCGCCGAGCTCGTTCCGCATTCGGGCGTCCACCACGGGCGACGGCGATTCCTCCACCAGCTTCTGATGCCGGCGCTGCGCCGAGCACTCGCGCTCCCCCAGGTGGACGACGTTGCCGTAGGCGTCGGCGAGCACCTGGAACTCGATGTGACGTCCGTCGACGATGTACTTCTCCAGATAGAGGGCACCGTTGCCGAATGCCTTCTCGGCTTCGAGGGCGGCCTCACGGTACTTGGCCTCGATGTCCTCGGCGGCGTCGACGCGGCGCATCCCCTTGCCGCCGCCGCCGGCGGTGGCCTTGAGCAGCACGGGGAAACCGATCGCCTCCGCCAGCGCCCGCGCTTCCTCCCAGCCGGACAGCGTCCCCGCCGATCCGGGGATGATCGGCAGACCCGCCTGTCGCATGGTCTGCCGCGCCGTGGCCTTGTCCCCCAAGCGGCGCATGGCGCCGGCGGGTGGACCGATGAAGGTCATCTTCGCCTGCGTGCACAGCTCGGCGAAGAGGGCGTTCTCGGCGAGGAAGCCGTAGCCCGGATGGATGGCGCTGCAATCCGTCTGCTCCGCCGCCTGGAGGATGGCGGCCATGTTGAGGTAGCTGTCGGCGCTCTTCGCCGGGCCGATGCAGACTCGACGATCGGCCTGTTCGAGGTGGGAGGAATCGGCGTCCGCTTCGGAGTACGCCGCCACCGTCTGGATCTTCAGACGCTGGCACGCTCTGATGATACGCAGCGCGATCTCGCCGCGGTTCGCGATGAGTACGCGTTGGAACATGGAACTCCCTGCTGCAAGCCATCAGACGCGCCGGGCGAGTTTAATGCATCCTCCGGTGCGACGCCCAGCGCCGCGTCGCTTCCGGCGCTCCCTCTAGCATGTGCCGCCTCGACGCACCGCCCGGACAGTGCTACGCTCCCTCGTTCGCGTCCCCGTGACGCCCGGGGATGCAGTGAAGGAGACCCCACCGTGACGCAGCGGAGCCTGAGCGAGCTACGGCGGCAGATCGACGGGCTCAATCGCGATCTCCTGCAGCTGCTACAGCGGCGCGCCGAGATCGTGCTGGAGATCGCCGCGGTCAAGAGAAGCGAAAACCTCGACAGCTACGAACCGAGCCGCGAAGAGGAAATGCTCGAGGCCTTGCTCGCCGCGCCGCCCGGCCCCTTCGGTCCCGAGGCGATCAAAGAGATCTTCCGGGCCATCTTTCGCAGTTCCCTGGACCTGCAGAACCGCGAGCGGGACCGCACCATGCTCGCTCGGCGTCGGGATCTGCTGCCGGCCGGTGGCATTCGGGTACGCCAGGTGGCGATCGGCGCCGGGCGGCCGGTGCTCTTCGCCGGACCTTGCTCGGTGGAAACGCCGGAGCAGATGGACACCATCGCAGCGGCCCTGGCGGAATTGCCTGGGCCGACGATCTTCCGCGCCGGTGCCTACAAGCCCCGCACCAACCCCTACTCGTTCCAGGGGCTGCGCGAAGACGGTCTGCGCTTGTTGCAGTCCACGGCCCGGCGCCATGGCCTGCCCACGGTGACCGAAGTGCTCGACACCGCGACGCTGGACGTCGTCGCCGAGCACGCCGACATGCTGCAGGTCGGCGCTCGCAACATGTACAACACCGAGCTCCTCAAGGCGCTGGGAAAGGTCGCCAAGCCCGTGCTCCTCAAACGCGGTTTCATGGCGACCCTCGACGAATTCTTGCTCTCCGCCGAGTACATCCTCTCCCACGGCAACGAGGCCGTCGTGCTTTGCGAGCGCGGCATCCGCACCTTCGAACCCTGGACGCGCAACACCCTGGACCTGGCGGCGGTGGCGCTCCTCAAGAAGGAGACCGCGCTGCCGGTCATCGTCGACCTGAGCCACGCGCTCGGCCGCCGGGACATCATGCTCCCGTGCGCCCGTGCTGCCCTCGCCGTTGGGGCCGACGGTCTGATGTTGGAGGTCCACCACCGCCCGGAGCAGGCGCTCTCCGATGGGTTCCAGCAGCTGAATCTGAACGAGTTCGCGGCGCTAGTCACGGCGCTGGGATGGGCCGGCACCGCCGCACCGCAGCAACCCCGAGGCAAGCCATGACGGAGAGTTCGCGGGACGGGATCTTCGCGGTGCAACGCCGGGCGCAGGACTTCGACTTCGGCCGGGAGACCGCCGCGGTCTTCGACGACATGCTGGACCGATCGGTGCCGTTCTACCAGGAGATCCAACGCATGGTGGCGGAGCTGGCCGCCGACTTCGCCGCCCCGGGCACCAACGTCTACGATCTCGGCTGCTCCACCTGCACGAGCTTCTTGCACCTGGACCGCATCCTGCCGCCGGAGGTGGAGGTCCGCTTCGTGGGCGTCGATTCCTCCTCGGACATGCTCGAGCAGGCGCAGACCAAGCTGCGGCGGCACGGCTTCCGCCATCCCTTCGAGCTGCAGTGCCGAGACCTCGGGCTCGGCGTGCCGATCGAGAATGCCTCCGTGGTGCTCCTCGTGCTCACCCTGCAGTTCGTCCGCCCTTTGTACCGCGAACGCCTGATCCGCTCGATCCGCGAGGGCCTGGCTCCGAACGGCTGCCTGATCCTGGTCGAGAAGGTCCTCGGCGAGAGCTCCACCTTCAACCGGCTGTTCATCGATCACTACTACGAGCTGAAGAAACGGAACGGTTACACCGACCTCGAGATCGCCCAGAAGCGCGAAGCCTTGGAGAACGTGCTCGTTCCCTACCGCTTGGAGGAGAACAAGGAGCTCTTGCGCAAGTCCGGTTTCAGCCAGGTGGACATTTTCTTCAAGTGGTACAACTTTTGCGCGATCCTGGCGATGCAATGAACCTCGTCGCTCCGGCGGAGGCTCCGTTGGCTGCGACGAGTCTCTCCGGGCGACGCCGACTCGTGGCCTTGGGGAATTTCTTCTTCCGCTGGCGCAATGGGATGTTCCCCCTCGTCTTCGTCCCGCTCTGGCTGCTTTCCCGGCCGCGCCCGGCTTTCGGTAGCAGCCTTGCCGACGCCGCCCTCGACCTCGCCGGCTTCGCCGTCGCCCTCTCGGGTCAACTCTTGCGCGCGGGCGCCATCGGCTATGTCTACATCGTGCGCGGCGGAAAAAACCGGCGGCTCCATGCAGAAGATCTGGTCCAGGAGGGAATGTTCGCCCTCACGCGCAACCCTCTCTACGCCGGCAACTTCCTCATCGTTCTCGGACTGTTCACCATGATCTTCTCGCCCCTGGGCTACGGGGTGGGAGTACCCTTCTTCGCCCTGGCTTACCTCGCCATCGTGGCGGCGGAAGAAGCGTATCTCCTGCACAAGTTCGGCGGCGTCTACGCCGACTATTGCCGGCGTGTCCCACGCTTCTTCCCCTCCCTCGGCGCCCTGCGGAAGGCCCTCGCGGGACACCGCTTCGACTGGCGCCGCCTGGCGCGCAAAGAGTACGGCACCACCTTCACTTGGGTGGCCCTGGCGCTCGGGATCGTGGCCCGCGAACGCCTCGCCGCGGGCGGTTGGAAGGGCGCCAGACCAGGGCTCGAGTGGGTGCTCGCCGGTTTCGCCGCGCTGGCCGGAGCCTACGGCACGCTGCGTTTTCTGAAGAAGACGCAGCGGCTGTAGTGACGCTCCGGCTAGCGCCGGCGCCTGCCACTCTCAATGCTCGATCCCGGTCAATTCGACCCGCGCCCCCTTGCCACCATCTTCGACGATCAGCAGGAGACCGACGTCGGGGGCGTAGAACTTGAACTCCTTGCTTCCCGGCTCCAGGCCATTCGACTCCGTCGTCTTGAGGCAGCCCGTGTAGGTGCCGAGCTGCACTGCGACCGTTTCGTCCAGGCCGGAGACCCTGGCCAGGTCCTCCGCCACGGTCGGGGCGTCCTCTTGTTGGTATTTCATGCCGACTTCGGGCTCGGCGAGCATGATGATGCCGGGCATGGCGCCGCCGACACCGGCCTCCCAGGAACCGGCGGTGTCGCCGGTGGGGACGTCCACCGTGGCCTCACCGAAGTACCAGACGTTGCCGTCCTGGTCCTGGGCGAACCAGTCGAAAGTGTCTTCCGTGAGCACGCCGTCGAGGAACACCTCGTCGTGCACGACCGTCACCGGCACCCCGAGGATGGTCTTGGCCTGGCGGGTGACCGTGACCACGTTGGTCTCGATGCCAGCCTCCGTCTCGGCGCGGTAGTGGAACACCCTCCCGATCCGGAAATTGAGATAGGGGTTGTCGATGGTAGAGACGAACTCCCCCGGATCGGAGGGGAACGACGGGACGCTTTTCGTCGAGGTGCTCACCGCCGGTGCGGTGGAGCTGTCGTTCAGGCAGCCGGCGAGGAGTGCGATGGCGAGGAGCGGCAGCAACAGAAGCCGCGGGATGTGAAGCATGGCTGACCTCCATTTCCCCTACAACGTGCGCACGAAACCAAGAGCGCGCGGGCGCCCGTGGCCTAAACCTCCAGTTTGATGGCGCCCCCGGGCCGAGCTGCATCCGGAGCGGCCCCAACCTGCGGTCGAGGGAAACCTGAATCGGCCATCGGGCCGCCCGGAGCGGCGCATCTGCGGAGGTGTGGCGCGGGGTGGGTGAAGTCGTCGTCACGTAAGTCTGCATCGAACGTACCATGCCGCGCTGGTGCTTCCCGTGCGGCAGCATCGTGCGCTGCCAGTTCGTGTTCGGTGGTCTCGTCGGCGTGCGACGAGCGCCGCCGCCTGGCAGCGACCGGCGCGATGCAAGACCTTGCGGCGAGAACGCAACTTCCGTGCGGAGTGGGCCGCACGAGCCCAGCCGGAAGACCGGCGGAGCGAGGTGGACGAGAGTTCAGGAAGGCGGCTGGTTGTGCAGGAAGAGCGACACGCCGAGGACGAGGCGATGCTCGTCGTAGTCGGCCACGGGATCGTCGAGGAGGCGGCGGTAGCGGTACTCGAGCCGCAGGCCGGCCCGGTTGCCGAGGAGCGTGCGGACACCGGCATCGGCGCCCACGGGGAAGCGTGTGGTGCGAAAGCTCCCCAACCATTCGACCTGCACGCCGCCGGCCACGGCGAGGTACGGCCACAGCTCCGGCCGCCAGGCGCTCCGCTGCCACGACACGATCCCCTGCACCTCGAAACGATCCAGATCGCGTTCGTGCGTGTATCCGAACTCGCCCTGCAATCCGACGAGCCCAGGTCCTGCGGCGACGAAGGGCCCGGAGCGCAACAGGATCTGGGCCTGCGTCGAGCCCTCTACGTGGGTCAGCGCGCCGGCCACACCCAGCTCGACACATCCCGAGTGGAGACCTACCTCCTCGGCGTACGCTTCCTGCGGGAGCGGGAGCAGCGCGGAGAGCAGCAGCACAGAGAGCGGCAGGAGTGCGTAGAGCGGCCAGAGGGCGAGAACCGCGCGGTGGCGCGCCGGCGTTTTCATCGAGCTTGGCCCGTTCGTGACGCCGCAGGCATCACCATGGGTAGCCACGCTGAGGCGAGCTCCTGCGCCGCGGGCTTGCCCGCGGGGGTGTAGTCACGGTCACCCGGCCCCCCTCCACCACCCGCGAGCCAGTTCCACCAGACGAGCCCGACGATCCACTCGTTCTCTCCCGTGGCCTGCAGGGCGGCCCAGTAGAGATCGGCTTGCTCGCCGAGATCGATGCGGCCTGCGGGTACGCGGTACGGCGTCATCCCGGCGCCATCGATGCTGGGATAGCCGATCTCGGTGAGCAGCACCGGTCGATGGGTTTGGCGGTGCAGCCGCTCGAGTCGATCGAGCCAGGGCTGCCAGCCCGCGAGCAGCTCGGCCCGCCCTGCCTCGGCGCGCACCGCCACCGGGAAATAGGCATCGACGCCCACCCGGTCGAAGGCATCCCAGAACGGCACCCGGGAAGCCTCGTCCCAGGAGGCGGCGTAGACGAGCGTGCCGGCGTAACGGGCTCGGACCGCGGCGATCGTCTCGCGCCAGAGAGTTTCGTGTCGTACCGTCCCGGCGAGCTCGGTGCCGACGACGAAATGGCTCGACCCGAGCTCCACCGCCAGATCCACCCACGGCAGGAGGAAATCCCGGTACGACTGGAACCAGGCGGTGGGATCGTCGGGTTCGATGTGACCACGCCAGGTGCCGTCGGCGAGGTCGACGTGCACTTTCAAGACGACGTCGAGCCCGAGAGAGCGGGCGCGGGTCGCGGCGACGCGCACCGACTCCAAGCTCGGCGTGAGGCCCGAGGCCCCGAGGCTCGAGGCGTGACGGTCTCCTTGGGTGGCGGTGATGAGGATCCAAATGCTGGTGGCGCCGAGACCAGCCACCCCCGAGAGCTCCGCCGCCGCCGACTCGGAGGCATAGCCGTCGGCGCTCCAAGCGGCGAAGGTCATGGCCCGGACGGCCCCGTCGCGGCTCCGCGCCGGTTCCGTCGGCAGTCGCTCGCAGGCGACCCCGAGGGCAGAGCTGCAGCCGAGGAGGACTTCCAGGAGAACGTGTGCAGGCTGACGGCGTGGGGCGCTCATGCATCCAGGAAAAGCGAGGGGGGCGACCTGCGCCCCCCATCGTGTCGATTGGTCCCGGCCGCTTCAGGAACCCGAGGAACCCGAGGAACTCGAGGAGCCCGAAGCCGCTTTGTGCTTGGTGAAGCGCTTCTTCCCTGGCGACATCGCCCGACCGACCAGACGCCGGCGGGCCTCGTCGTTGTCGAACACATGACGCAGGGGGATGCGCTTCAACTCGCGGATCTGGGCTTCCTCGTCGCTCACGGCATCGCGTCGCCAGGGAGCGATCTCCGCCTGGAGGACCTGCTGCATCCGGGGTCCCGGGGCTCCCACCAGCATGGCGGCGTCCTGGACTCGACGCGGCTCGACCCGGGCCGACTCGGCTTTCGCCGCGGGCTTGTGCCGGGGCCGCTTCCGCACCTGTTTCCCCTTGGAATTCGAGGACTTACGCTTGCTCAAGATGGACCATCTCCGTCACGGCAGACGTAGCGGGGCGCTCGTGGCTACAGCCCAGAATCTACGTAGTTTCCAGCCTTCTCGCCAGGGCTGCGTCTGGCTTGGGCGTTTTCGCCATCCCCTGCTATCCTGGGGTGGATTGCGGCCCTCGGCGAGGCCAGCGGAGAGGACGCGAAACTCGCGGGGTACCCAAGGTTCGCCCGGACCGGGAAGAGTCTACCATGCGGAAGCAAATCCCCTCGCCTAAATCTGTACCGCCCTCTCCCGGGACGGCAGGTGCCTCTCAGGGTGCCGCTCCGCCACCGCCGGCCGAGCCGAACCGGCGCGTGCATTGCCGCAAGTTGGGCCGGGAGCTGCCCGGCCTCGTAGCAGCACCTTTCCCCACCCCGCTCGGTGCGCGCATCTTCGCCGAAATTTCCCAGGAAGCCTGGAACCAGTGGTTGCAACACTCGCTGCTGCTGATCAACGAGAAGGGCCTGCGCCTCTCGGACCCGGCGGCGCGGTCGGCCTGGATGCAGGAGTGCGAGAGCTTCCTCTTTGGCGGCGGTACCGCCCCGCCCCCGGGGTGGGTGCCTCCGGCGGGCACCGTCCGCTTCAAGAAGGGCCCCGGCGGATGACGACGAAAAGCCTGCAGGAAACCTATGCGTCGGCGAACACCTGCTTCGGCTGCGGTCCGGCCAATCCGGAGGGGCTTCGCATCCGCAGCTTCGTCGCCGGTGACGAGGTCGTGGCGGAATGGTCCCCGGCGCCGCAGTACGAGGCTTTCCCCGGGGTGCTGAACGGCGGCATCATCGGCACCCTCCTCGACTGCCACTGCAACTGGACCGCGGCCATCCACCTCATGGGCCAGCGCGGTGCCGCGTCCCCGCCCTGCACGGTCACCGCCGAGTACAGCATCAAGCTGCGCCGGCCGACGCCGAGCACGACGTCGCTGCGCCTGCGCGCCCGCGTGGTCGAGTCCAGCGCCGATCGCGCCGTCGTCGAAGGAAGCCTCGAAGCAGGCGAGCAAGCTTGCGCTTCCTGCCGCGGCGTCTTCGTGGCCGTGCAACCGGGGCACCCGGCCTACCACCGCTGGTGAAGCGTTACGCCTGCAGGTTCAATCGAGGTCGGCGTTGTCCTCCGGAGCGAGGGCGCGCTCGCGGGCGCGCGCTGCATCCTCGGGACGGCCGAGTCGCTCGTAGAGCGCGGCCAGATGGTTCTCCAGATCCGCCGAGTCCACGCCGTCGCCGCGCACCTGCTCCAGGTGCTTCAGCGCTTCGCGGTCACGACCCCGCGTCGCCAGCATGGTGCCGAGCGCGATCCGCGCTAGCGTGTAGCGCGGATTGATGTCCAGCGCCGTGCGCAGATGACCCTCGGACTCTTCGAACTGGCCGAGATCTTCGAGCAGGAGGCCGAGAAGATAGCGCACGTCCGCATAGCGGGGCTGCAGGGCCGCGGCGTGCTGCAATTCTCGGATCGATTCCTGCGGTCGCCCGCAGGCGGCGTAGAGCTGGCCCAGCTTGATATATGGCTGGGCCCGGCTGGGATCCACCTGCAGGGCTTGGCGGAAAGCGGTCTCGGCATCTACGTCCCGGGCCTCGAGGTCGTGCTGTTCACCCACCGTGAGCCAGTACTCGCAGAGATCCAGCGAGAGCACGGCGCTCCAGGCCAGGAGTTCCTGGCACGCGGCGCTCTCGGCGCCGGCCGCGCGCAACCGGGCGCCCTCGCGCAGCAGTGTGGCCACGTTCGGGTTGCCGCGGTAGCAATCGCTCCAGGTGGCGAAGGCGGCGCGACTCTCGGCGGGCGGGCCCACCAATCCGGTGCGGCGGAAGAGCGGCCCGACGCCGGGTTGCCAGGACACGATCCGCCGTACCTGCTTGTCCACGGCATCCCAGCGCCCGAGCTCCACCGACAGCCACAGGCGATCCAGCTCCAGGAAGGGCTCTTCCGCCGGCTGCTGCGCCGGGGCGTGGGTGTCGAGGACCTGCAGCGCCGGCTCCGCGCCGGAGGCAGCGTGGGTGGCGAGCACGAGAAGGTGAGCGCGCAGAGCCGGGCGCAAGCGGCGGCCGCGAGGTTCGCGCAGCACCGCCCGCACCAGCTCGGGCTCATGGCGCTGCGCGTGCAACCAGGCCACGTTCAGCAGGGCCGCCTCGTATTGCGGATGCACGCGCAAGGCTTCGATGAAATCGGCGAAGGCCCCCTCGTACTCCCCGGCGTAGGTACGCGCCAAACCGCGCAGGTTGCGCAGGTCCGGGAAGTGCGGATGGCGCTCCAGGCGCGCCTCCAGCGCTGCCAGCAGCTCACCCAGCGCTCGCAGCGGTGTCCGGTCCTTCGTCATCGTTCGCCTCGTCCTTCGGCGCGGCCACCTGCACGTCGCCGGCGCCGCGGCTCTTCCCCCGCTCTCGTGACGCGTCGGTCAGAGAGACCTCGCCGTGCGGTCCCTGAACTCGCCAGATGCCCCCCTTGCGCCGCGCATTGCGCAGATGAAACACCACGTCGCGCACACCCCGCAGGCGGCGCAGCTCCTTTTCCACCAGCATCAGCAGGCGCAGCAGGCGCCGGGAGGGGTCGCGTTCGTGTACGTGTCCCACCCGTTCGAGCGCGTCTTCCACCATGGGTTCGAAGCTCCCCATCAAGTAGACGACGCCATTCGTGGTGCCGATCTGCAGCGACGACACGTCCACCCAGCGGCTCACGAGGAACCGCCTCACCTCGGCGTTGATCCTGTAGTCCTGGCTGGACACGCGACGCTCCAGGGACGGATCGGGCCTTGCCGGTGCGCAAGAAACGCGCCGCGGCCCAGGTTCCATACGTCGTGGAGCGTAGGTCGACGGCGGCGCCGCGGGCCTCAGGGCGCGAAGGTGGCCCAGCAGGTGGGTGTCTCGACGAAACGAACCTCGCACACCGGGAGGCCGAGTTCGCGGGCGCGATCGAAGACGAAGCGCGCCAGATTCTCGGCGGTAGGATTGAACGGCACCAGACGCAGAGGTTCACCGAGGGCGAGCAGCCCTGGAGCGGCCGGATCGTCCTGACGTAGGATCATCCGGTGGTCCAATGTTTCGTCCAGCCATTGGCCGAGGCTCGAGCGCAGCACCTGGAAGTCCGCCACCATCCCCAGGGCGTCGAGACTCGGCGCTTCCAGGGTGAGCACCACCACGCCGTTGTGTCCGTGCAGGTGGGAGCACTTGCCGTCGTAGTCCAGGAGGCGATGGCCGTAGCAGAAATGCAGTTCTCGGGTGATCCGGTACATCGTTGGGCGCGCTCCCCACGGTGGCCATGGGCGCGCCGGGTGCGCGCCGCACGCGCCATTATAGCCAGAGGGCTTGGCGCCGCCTCCCACGGCGCGCCGAACGGGCCGCGGACGGGTGCCGTCTTCTCCCGACCTCGACCTCCCGGCCGCCCTGCCCAGCCCTTGGGTGGCGGGGCGGGATGCGCTATGCTACCCGCCTAGCCTTCGGCCACCCGAGACGTCGCACCCGAGGCAGGAGTCCGGATGCCCCAAGATTTCGACGTGTCACCAACGCCCGAGTCGCCCACGGAGACGACAGGACAGGTGGCCGAGGAGCCCGCTGCGCCGGCGGCGCCCACCGAGGTGGACTACGTCGTCACCGCAGGAGAGACCGTCGCGGCCGATGCGCCTCCTGCAACCGCCGCGACCGAATCCCCCTCGACGACGCTCGCTGACACTCCCACCGCCACCGCACCCCTCGAGTCCGCCGCCGAGGTAGCGTCACCCGCGGACTCGAGCAACACCGCCGCCGCAGCAGCATCCTCCGAGGACTCGAGTAGCGCGGCCGCAGCAGCATCCTCCGAGGACTCGAGTAGCGCCGCCGCTCCAGCGCTCAAGGTGGGAGACCGCGTCCGCGGCCGCGTCGTCAGCATCGGTGAGGAAGAGACGCTGGTCGAGCTCGCTGGCCCGACCCCGGCACGCCTGCGCACCGCGGAGATCCGCGATCGCAGCGGCACCGTCCTCTTGCGGGAGAGCGACCGCTTCACCTCCACCGTCGGCGCCTGCATCGACGGCATCGTGCTCACCCTCGGGAAGAAGCGCGGCGTCCTCGATGCCGCCCGGCTGCGGCTCGCCTTGGAGCAACGGGCGAACGTCTCCGGCACCGTGCAAGCCCTGAACAAGGGCGGCTTCGAGATCCGCATCGGCAGGGTGCGCGCCTTCTGCCCCCTGTCCCAGATCGACGTGGCCTTCGTGCTCACCCCCGAGAGCTACCTGGGCAAGACGCTCCCCTTCCGCGTGCTGCGTTGGGAGAATCACGGGCGCAACATCGTGGTCTCCCGCCGCAGCGTGCTGCGGGAGGAAGCCAAGACCCAAGCGCGGGAGCTGCGCAAGCAGCTGAGCGAAGGCGCCGAGGTCGAGGGCGTGGTGAAGCGCTTGCAACCCTTCGGCGCTTTCGTCGACCTGGGTGGCTTGGAGGGTCTGGTGCACGTGTCGCGCATGGGGCACTCGCGCGTCGAGGACCCGGCCTCCATCCTCACCGTGGGCGGCAAGGTGCGCGTTCGCGTCGTCAAGATCGAGCATCCCGGCACGCGGCGCGAGCGCATCGCCCTGGCGCTGGCGGATCTCGGTCCCGATCCCTGGGCGCAAGTGCAGGAGCAGCTGCATGCCGGCGACGTCCTCACCGGCACCGTGGTGCGCTTGGCGCCGTTCGGCGCCTTCGTCCATTTGCCTGTGGGCTTGGACGGCCTGGTCCATCTCTCGGAGCTCTCGCATCAGCACATCGCCGCGCCCCAGGACGTGGTCACCCCAGGACAGGAAGTGCAGGTGAAGGTGCTGCAGGTGGATGTCGAGAAGCGCCGCATCTCGCTCTCCCTGCGCCGTGCCGTCGAGCCCGAAGCGCCGCCGCCGCGGCGGCGCGAACCGCGCCGGGAACGCGCCCCGCGCCCGCGGGACAAGCCACCGGCCGCCGCGGCAGGCGGCATCTCGCTCACCCACACGATGGCCGAACAGCTCGGCCTCCTGAAGCAGAAGTTCCGCGGCTCCGCCTGAGCCCGCTTTCACCACCCCTCCCAGGTCTGTTAAGCTCCCGCCCTGGCGCGACAGGGAGGTAGGCCATGCGCAAGCTGACGGTGTACGAGAAGGTCGAGGCGACGCGCAAATACATCTACAACCGCGTCCACGGCCGGCCGATGCTCGCCAGCATCGAGATGACCAAGCACTGCAATGCCGGCTGCGACTTCTGTGACGACTGGAAAACGCGCTACAGCCCCAAGCTCGGTGACGTCACCGACATGGCCCGCCGGCTCAACCCCATCGTGCTGGCGATCACCGGCGGCGAGCCGCTGCTGGAGAAACGGCTGCCCCAGATCATCCGCGACGTCAAGGCCACCCACGGGTTCATCTACATCTATGTGATCACCAACGGCTCGCTGCTCACGGAAGCGAAGGCGTTGGAGCTCTTCGCCGCCGGCCTGGACCAGCTCAACATCTCCCTCAACTACCTGGACGAGCGCCAGGACGAAGAGCGCAAGCTGCCCGGCCTGTTGACCCACATCATGGACATCATTCCCAAGATGGCGGCGCGGGGCCACCGGATGGCCGCCAACACCGTGATCATGCGGGAGAACCTGGATCAGATCCTGCCCATCGCCCGGCAGATGCAAGCTTGGAACGCCGACGTCTCCTTGAGCTGCTACACGGATTTCAAGAACGGCAACCGGGAGCACTGGTTCTCCCCGGAGCAGAGGGCCACCCTGGAGAAGCTGGTGGTCGATCTCATCGCCCACAAGAAGCGCTACGGCAACATCAGCAACTCGCGCTTCTACCTCGAGCGCATCGTGCCCTACTTCACCAACGGCGCGGGCATCGCCGGTTGCAAGGCGGGCAATGGCTTCGTCCAGCTCACCCCCGACGGCCAGGTGCGGCAATGCGCCGACTTCGCGCCCTTCGTCGACTACAAGGAGTACCGCGGCATGGAACCCACACCGTGCACACGCTGCTGGTACAGTTGTCGTGGCGAAGCCGAGGCCTCCCTCACCCTGGAGCGCGTGCTCGAGTACTGGCGCATCAGCTGAGCGCGCCGCTCCCCCGCCCTCCCGCGGAGCCAAGGTGCGCACCGATCTCTTCGCTCCCGGCGCTTCTGCCACGCTCCTGGAAGGCGTGATCGAGCGCGTCGTCTACGCCGATCCCGGCAGCGGCTGGACGGTGGCGAGCCTGCAGCCCCAAGCCGGCGGCGCCGCGGTCACCCTCGTCGGCACCCTGCCGGGGTTGCGGCCGGGGGAGAGCGTGCGCCTCGAGGGCGCCTGGGAAAACGACCGGCGCTACGGCCGCCAGTTCCGCGTCCGCACTTTCACGAGCTTGCCGCCCACCTCGGCCGCCGCGATCGAAAAGTACCTGGCCTCGGGTCTCGTGCGCGGCGTAGGCCCCGTGCTGGCGCGACGCCTGGTGCAGCATTTCGACACTTCGACTCTGGAAGTGCTGGAGCGCGAGCCGGAGCGCTTGAGCGAAGTGCGCGGCCTGGGCAAGATGCGCGCCGCCGCCATTCGTGCCGCTTGGCAGGAGCAGCGTCACCTACAAGAGATCGCTCTCTTCCTGCAGGCCCACGACCTCGGTTCCCACTACGCGCTCCGACTCTTCCGCGCCTACGGCGCGGGCGCCGTGGAAGTCCTGCGCCAGGATCCCTATCGCCTGGCCCAGGAGGTGACGGGCATCGGCTTCCGCAGCGCCGATCACGTCGCCCGCGCTCTCGGCTTGCCGCTTGATGCGGAGCCCCGCTTGGAGGCCGGGGTGCTGCACGTGCTCGACCGGGCCACGGACGAAGGGCATTGCTTCCTGCCGCGGCCGGCGCTGGTGATGCGGACCACGCAGCTGCTTGCTGAGGCGTCGGCAGCCGCCGGAGAGACACCGGTGCCGGCCAGCCTGGTGGAGCCGGCGGTCGACGCTCTCGCCGGGCGCGGGGCGCTGGTGCTCGAGAGTGAAGGGAACGAGGTGGCGGTGTACACGCCGCGCCTGCATGACCTCGAGCGGCGTTGCGCTCGGGCGTTGCAGGCGCTGTTGCTCCAGGCACCGCCGGCCCCCGCGGCTGCCGCAGACCTGATGGCGGAGCTGGAAGCCAAGGCCGGGCTCTCGCTGTCGAAGAGCCAGCGGCAGGCGGTGCTGGCCGCGCTCATCTCGCGCCTCCTCGTCATCACCGGCGGCCCCGGGACGGGCAAGACGACGCTGGTCCGCGTCCTCCTCGACCTGGTCGAGCGCCTGCGCCTGCGAGGCGTACTGTGCGCCCCCACCGGGAGGGCGGCGAAGCGACTGGCCGCGGCCTCGGGCCGCGAGGCCTCCACCTTGCACCGCCTGCTGGAGTGGAACCCGCGGGAGGCCCGGTTTCTCCGCGCTGCCTCGCGACCTCTCGACGGCGACGTCTTCGTCGTCGACGAGACCTCCATGGTGGATCTGCCGCTCCTGCATCACCTGCTGCAAGCCTTGCCGCCCCAGAGCCGCTTGCTCTGCGTCGGTGACGCCGACCAGCTGCCCTCGGTGGGACCGGGAGCCACGCTGGCCGACCTGCTCGCCTCAGGCTGCGTTCCCGTGGTGCAGCTCCGCGAGCTCTTCCGGCAAGACGAGAAGAGCCTCATTGTGCACAACGCCCATCGCATCCGCCGCGGCGAGCCTCCGGATCTGCCGCCGCCCGGCCAGCGCGCCGACTTCGTGCACATCGAGCGCCAGACACCGGCGTCCATTCTCGCCACGCTGCGCCAGCTGGTGTGCGAGCGCCTGCCGGCCTCGCTCGGTGTCGAGGCGGAGAAGAGCATCCAGGTGCTGACCCCGATGAACCGCGGCGCCCTGGGCACGGTGGCGCTCAATGCGGCGCTGCAGGAGTGGCTCAATCCGCACGGGACGACGGTCGGGGCCACGGCACTCCGCGTCGGCGACAAGGTCATGCAGGTGCGCAACAACTACGATCTGGACGTCTTCAACGGCGACCAGGGCCGGATCATTGCAGTGGACGAGAAGAAAAGACAGGTCCTGGTGCATTTCGACGAGCGCGCGGTGCATTACGATTTCGAGGCGTTGCACGAGCTCGCCCCGGCCTATGCCATGACCGTGCACAAGGCGCAGGGCAGCGAATACCCCGTGGTGGTGCTCGTCCTCCACGCCCAGCACCACGTGATGCTGCAGCGCAATCTCCTCTACACCGCGGTGACCCGGGCGCGGCGGCAGGTGGTCCTGGTAGGCCAGCGGCGGGCGCTGCACACGGCTCTCTCCAACGCCCGGCGCCAGGACCGCCACACCCGTCTGGGGCTGCGCCTGCGGGCGCTGCTGGAGGAGCGCCCCCTTGCCCCTGGGTGAGGCACTGTCGGATGATGCATCGGTTGCAGCCGCCGACAGAGGTGCCTCGAGGTGCGAGAGGACGACGTACAGCTGTTCCGCTGCCTCGAGTGTGGCGGTGCGCTCGAAGCCACCGCGGTCCGCACCGTGGGTTCCGTCATGGAGAGCGCCCTCCTGCACTGCCCCACCTGCGCCGCCGCCTATCCGGTCGTGGAGGGCGTCGCCGTTTTCTTCCCCCGCGAGCTGCAGGGAGTGTACCTCGGCGCCACCGAGCGCGAGTTCCTCGGTCGCAATGGCATCGACGTCGGCACCGCGCCCACGCTGTCGGGGGGTGCCAAGGCCCAGCACGCGGCGGCGGCGAATTGGGAATACCAGTGGCAAACCGTCCAGCCTTTCACCGCTGCCGATCTCACCCGGAACCCCGACGACTTCTATGGAGAGAACACATTCTGGCGCTTCATCCCGCTTCCACGGGAGGCGGTGCGGGGAAAGACGGTCTTCATCGGTGGCGGCGGCCGCGGGAGGGAGGCGTTCCACCTCTGGAATGCCGGTGCGGCGCGTCTCATCGTGAACGAGATCGGCGCGGAGATCTACGCCATCCGCGATCTCTTCCCTGACGCCCTCGAAAGGATCGTGCTGGTGCGCGGCGATCTCTGCCGGCTACCGTTGGTTTCGCATTGCGCCGACATCGCCATCTGCGACCACGCCCTGCAGCACGTGCTCGACCACCGCAAAGGCTACCAGGAGCTGTCGCGTTTGACCCGACCTGGCGGCATGGTCGCCGTCTGCGTCTACAGCCACGAAGGCAACTTCGTGATGACCCGGGTGATCGAACCCTCGAAGCAGCTCCTGCACCGCCTGCCGCTGCGGGCCCAGAGAATCCTGGCGCTGGGGCCCGCCGGGCTCCTCTTCCTCCACATCCATCTCTTGGTTGTGCCCCTGGCACACCTCAGCCCGCGCCTGGCCAGAGCTCTTCCCCTTGGCCCTTTCCTGCTCTTCTGGGCCAAGGCGAAGTTCGCTTTCGTGTGGATGAGCTGTTTCGACTTCATCCACGCCCCCATCTCGTACCACTTCCACCGGGCCGAGATGGAAGCGCTGGCGACCTCGTGCAGCCACGTCATCGAGGCGCTGCAACACACCCATCGGACCCTCTGGTCCATGGTGGTGCGCAAGCCTGCGCCTAGCGAGAGTCGGGCTGCGGCGGGGTGACGAACTCGAGCAAGTTGCCGTCGGGGTCGAGGAAGTAGAAACACTCGTGGTCGCCCCAGTCGATGACGGCGCTCGTCGGCACCGCGGCGGCAGACAAACGTTGCCGCCAGGCTTGCACGGCTTCCGCCTCGATGCGGAAGGCGTGATGCGCCCGGCCGAAGGGACGGTCGAGGACGTCCGGCTCGGGAGGCGGGGGCTTCCCGAGCATGAGCCCGATATTCACTTCTCCCAGAGAGAGGAGCGCCTGATCCGGCAAGCGCATGACGCGCTCCAAGCCGAGAATGTCGACGTAGAAGCTCTCTGCCCGCTCGAGATCGCTGACGTACAGCGACAGATGGTCCAGTCGGAGCGGTTTCGGTGTCATGGGGCGTTGCCGCGCTGCCGCGGACTCAACCAGCGGCTGGGGTCGCGTCCGGCGGCGACATCGGCGTTCATGCGCGCCGCTTGCGCCGGCGTGAGGGGCAAAGACGCGAAGGGCGATTGGCGCAGATACCACTTCTGGTCGGCGTCGCTCGCCGCGCGCACCGGAGCGTCGCTCCGAGAGGCCTGGGCCCCGAGTTTCCGCCGCGCTGCCTCCCACTGCGTCTGGGCGCCGGCAAGAACGGCGGCGATGCAGGTGCGGAGGAGAAGAAAAAGCATGGGGGTCCTTGGAACAGCGCCGCGACCTCACCGGCGGCCCCGTGGGTCTCACCCCCCAAGATAGCGACGGAAATTCTCCTGCAGCAACGTCGCCAAGGTTTCCGCCGGGACGCCGCGCAGGGCTGCGAGGCGCTCCGCCACCTGGACGGCCCAGACCGGTCGCGCCGGTTGCCCTTGGAACTCCACCGGGCTATCCGTCTCCAGGAGCAGGTGTGCCGCATCGATGCACCGCGCCACGGCGGCCTGCGGCTCGCTATGCAAGATCGACGGCCCGGGCGAGATGTAGATACCGAGCCGGCCGCATTGCTGCACCAGCTTCTCCGAGTGGGTGAACCAGTGCAGGTTCACGCGCAGGCGGCTCTTCTGCACGAAGGCGCCCATGCGCTCCACCATCTCGTGCTCCGCCCGGCGGCTGTGGGCGCTCACCGGCTTGCGATGCCGGCTCGCCCACTCCAGCTGCTGCTCCAGCGCTTGCCGCTGACGGGCGCGCTGGCCTTCCTCCTGAGCGTCGCGGAAATCGAGGCCGACCTCACCGAGGGCGTCCGCCTGCGGCAGGGTCGCGGCCACGAACTCGAGCTCCGCCGCCAGTTCGGCCTCGCTCAGAGCGGGAATCTCGCTCGGGTGCAGGCCGACGGCGGCGAGCACGCTCCCCGGGTACTTGCCCCGTAGCTCCAGGACGCGCTCGCTGGAGGCTTGTTCGGTGCCCACCGCCAGCAACGGGCCGACGCCGGCGGCGAGGGCCTCCTCGATGGCGCGCTCGGGGTCGGCGATCAGGTCGAGATGACAGTGTGCATCCGGGATCGACGCTGGTTGCATGCTTCCCTGCCCGGTGCTGTCCGGCGGCGGCGTGCCGCCGCGTTCATGCGTCCGAGGGCTCCGGGACCTCCCAGCCCCGGGAGCGCTCGCGCTCCTGCACCTGCTCCAGGGTGAGGGCGTCCGGCAGCTTCTCCAGCCCGGTGTCGCTGGTCACCTGCTCGCCCTTGCCGGCGAGGTCGGCGTTCTTCTCCAGCCACTCGTTGTAGACCTCGGGGAGCTCGTCGTCCGGCCAGATCGCATGCACGGGACATTCGGGGATGCAGGCCTTGCAATCGATGCACTCGTCGGGGTTGATCACCAGCATGGCCGGGTTCTCCACCACGTAGAAGCAGTCCACGGGGCAGACCCGGGCGCAATCGATGTAACGGCAATCCACGCACCGTTCGGTCACGATGTGCGTCATCGAACCCCTCCTTCGGGAGCTTCCTCAGGGCCTGCGAGCCCGACGTGCCGAGCGGCTAGGCGGCGTTTCGACGCTGCGAGCGGCGCTCACCTTGCGCCTCCCGTGGGCGGTGGCTCGCTTCGCGTCGGCAGGTCAGTCTACCCGGCGGTTTGGCCCCCAGCAAGCGCCCCCGGCCCGCACCAGGCGCGCGACGGTGACGGATCCCCTCATTCCGGCCCGCCTGGAGCGGCACCCTCGCGCCCTCGCCGCGGCGGCTGGGCTGCACTGCGCCGGCGCCGCGATCCGGTCGCGGCGCGCTTCCCTCGTGGCGGCGTTGGCTCCGCCCTCGGTGCGCTGTTTCTCCGCACCGGTCGCGCCTCGACCGGCTTCGCGCCCCTTCCCCGCTCCTGCCGTGTTTCCGCCCTGGCCGCCCGCTTGCCGCGCTCTCGAGGTGCCTCGGCCGCCGCCGCCGGCGGCAAAGCCGCGACGGCAATGATCCCGGCCGATTTCTCCAACTCCGCGTTCAGCTCACCGCCCACGAGAACCGCCAAACCGGCGATGTAGAGCCAGAGGAGAAACACCACCGCCGCACCGAGGCTGCCATACATGAGCTCGTAGCGCCCCCAATTGGACACGTAGAGGGAAAAGAGCCGCACGCCGGCGAACCAGAGCAGCACGGCGAGCAAGGATCCCGGGGTGATCCAGCGCCAGGGGCGGCGTACGTTCGGAGCCACGTGATAGATGAACTCGACGACGAAGAGCAACGTCGCCCAACCGCCGGCGAGGCTGCCGAGCCGCCAGGCCGTGGCCCAGCCCGCACCCCAGTGCTGCGCGATCCAGACATCCAGCCGACTGGAGAGGGAGAGCAGGATCGTTCCGGCCATGACGAGCACCACGAAGACGAGCGTCATCGCCAAGGAGAGCACGCTGCGGTGGCCGAAGCTGCGACCTTCCGCCACCCCCCACGCCCGGTTCAGCGTGGTCATGACCGGTCGCATGCCGCTGGAGGCCGCGAGCAGAGCCGCCAGCGCACCGAGGGACAGCAGCCCCGAGTGCTGCTGGCTCAGGGCATCGATGCTCCGCCGCACCACCTCCGCCGCGTCCCCTGGGAGAGCGGCGGCGAAGCGTTCCATCGCCTCGAGCAGGTCCTGTTTGCGGATCAGTACCTCGTCGAATTGGAGCGAGGCGAGGATTCCGACCAGGAAAACCAGGAAGGGGAAGAAGGCGAGGAGGAAAGAGTAGGCCAGCTGCGCCGCCGCTCCGAAGACATCGTCGCGGATCATTTCGGCCCAGAGTCGCCGGGAGACCCGGAACCAGTCGCGTTTCCAGTAGCCGCGGTAGCTCATGGCGTTCCGAGAGCTCGAAAAAGCGCAGTCTAACACGGTCTTCGCGGCACATCCGCACCCGGTGCGGCTGGCACGACCGCCCGGCAGCGCCCTACGCCCGTCCTGCCCCCGCCTCCTTGGAATGGGAGCCGCCTGGATGTATCTTTAAGTCTGGCCGCCCGATCGGCCCCAGGCCCCTGGGAAGTGGAAGCCGTGTTTTTGGCCCGTGCGGGGCTCCTCACCGTCTCCCGCCGCCCGGCACCACGGAACCCCCGGAGGACGTGGGTGAGGCGATTCGACCCGAGGACCCCCTTCCTGGCCGTCCTGCTGGCCCTGCTGCCGGCAGGGACCGCCCTGGCCCAGTTCGGCCAGAACAAGGTCCAGTACCGTAGTTTCGACTGGCGGATCCTCGAAACCGAGCACTTCGTCATCCACTACTACACTCAGGAAGCCGCCGCGGCCAACGAGGCGGCCCGGATGGCCGAGCGCGGTTACGCCTATCTTTCGAGCTTCTACCAGCACGAGTTCGAGGACAAGATCCCGGTCATCCTCTACTCGACGCACCACGACTTCGAGCAGTCCAACGTCATCGGCGGTTTCATCAGCGAGGGCACCGGGGGTGTCACCGAATCCCTCAAGGGTCGGGTCACGCTCCCCCTCACGGGCTCCTACGCGGAGCTCAACCACGTGCTGGTGCACGAGTTGGTGCACGCCTTCCAGTTCGACCTGCTGAACCGCAACATCCTGCCGCAGATGAATGCCCGCTCCCTGCCGCTCTGGATGATGGAGGGTATGGCGGAATGGGTGAGCAACGGCGTCGACCCGGTCACCGCGATGTGGGTCATGGATGCGCAACGAGCCGGCAAGGTGCCCTCGGTGCAGCAGATGTCATCGGTGCAAGACATCCGCGTCTACCGCATGGGGCAGGCACTGTTCGAGGTCATCGCCAAGAGCTATGGGCCGGCCCGGGTACGCCAGCTCCTGAAGGCGCCGGAGCGCGAGCGCCCCGCCGTCGCCGATTCCACCGACGGGCGGACACCGCAGCCGCCGACATCGCTGCCGCCGCCGGTGGACCCTGCGTCGAGCATGCAGACGAGCGCGCCGCCGCCGGCGTTCGACGGCGCCACGGCGGAAGGCCAATCGTTGGACCACCTCTGGCGCGCTTACGCCGAGAGCCTGGCCACACAGTTGGGGCAAGACTTGGTCTCGCCCGATTCGGTGGCCGAAGCGGTGGCGCACAAATCCGGTTACGCCAAGGCCTTCCACCTGGCGCCGGTGGCGGCGGCAGACGGTAATCGGGTGCTCTTCTACTCCTCCCGCGGCCTCTACAACGAACTCATGGTGGCGGAGCGGACGCCCGAGGGCTGGAAGACGCGCAGCCTCCTCGCCGGGGAGCGCAGCGCCGACGTCGAAGAGCTGCCCCTGCTGTCGGCTTCGGCGGACTGGTCCGCCGACGGGCGGCTCGTGGTCCTCGTCGTCACCCGTCAGGGTCACGACATGATCCAGATCATGGACTTCAAGAAGCGGAAGATCATCCGACGCATCAAGACGGACCTGCAGTCGGTGGCCAATCCTGCCTTCTCGCCCGATGGGCGCTGGGTGGTGTTCTCCGGCGTGCAGGGCGGGAACGGGGATCTGTTCGCGGTCGAGGTGGAGTCGGGCCACGTGTCGCGCCTGACGCAGGACGCCTTCGCCGAGCGCGCCCCGCGTTTTTCCCCCGACGGCCGCTCCATCGTCTTCGCCACCGACGAGGGCCCTGACACCGACCTCGACGGCCTGGTGTTTGGCAGCTGGAACATCGCCCAACTCGAGGTGAGGCCCGGTCCCGGGAAGGAGCTCCTGGCCGGGAAGCGCACCGACCTCGTCGTCTCGAAGGCGGACGATTTCGCCCCGGTGTGGAGCCCCGATGGCAGCTCCATCGCCTTCGTTTCGGACCGCACCGGCACCTACCAGGTCTACACCTACGACTTCGAAACCGGCGAGGTGCGGCAGCGCACGCGCTTCGCCTCCGGTGTCGTGGGCATCATCCCCACCGGCCCGGCCATCTCCTGGGCCGCTTCCAACGACATCTACTACTCCGTTTTCCACCACGGCGGCTGGCACCTGTACCGCACCACCGGGTTCCCGGAAGATCTCCCCGGCGAGCCGGACGCGGCGAAGCTGGAGCTGGCCAGCTCGCACCCCGAAGCGATCCAGGAGAACGCCAGCTCCCACTTGGATGCGAAGGAGCGCGACTACAAGGCGCGGCTCACCCCAGAGTACGCCGTGGTCGGCGCCCTCTACATCGGTAACGCCGGCGCCGCCGGCTCCGGCCAGCTGCTGCTCGGTGACATGCTCGGGAACCACTACCTGCTGCTCTCGGGTTATCTGCGCACCGACTTCGACCAGTCGGAGATCCTGGTGCAGTACGCCGACCTCGGCCACCGCTGGCAGTGGGGGCTGGCGGGGTTCCAGTACCGCGACGACATCCTGGTCTACAGCTCGCCATCAAAGGGCAATGTCGAGAGCACCGTCTATCGCGGACTCGGGGCCCAGTTCTACTACCCCTTCAACCGCTTCCGCCGCCTGGAGTTCTCGGTGGACTTCCGCAACGAGGACCTGACCCGCTCGGTGTTTTCGACGGTGGGCGGCGACTCGCTCCAACCGGTGTCGGTGGTGGAGGAGATGCATGCGAACTACTACTACTCCATCCCCACCCTGGCCTTGGTGCACGACAACACCTCGTACTCCGGCTTCACCCCGATCGCTGGCGGGCGCTGGCGCATCGAGGGCGGCAAGACTTTCGGCGACCTCGACTACACCATCGGCGTCCTCGACTGGCGCCGCTATCTCAACGTGCACCGCCGCGGCGCCCTGGCGCTGCGCTTCATCGGCGCCTCCTCCTGGGGTCGGGATTCGCGCATCCTCTATATCGGCGGCCCCGACACCTTCCGTGGCACCGACTTCGGCGGGCTGACGGGCACCCGCGCTGCCTTCGCCAACGTGGAAGCGCGCTTCCCGCTCTTCGGCGCCACCGAGCTCATCCGCGGCGTCGTCTTCTTCGATGCCGCCTCGACTTGGTTCGAAGAGGAGAACCCGCGCTACCGGCGGGTGCACACCGCCTTCGGCTTCGGCCTGCGCGCCTACGTCGGCTTGCCGCTGCGCTTCGACGCCGCTTTGCCGCTCAACACCGAGCCCTTCGACCCGCTCAGCCAGAAGCAGGAGTGGAAGACCTTCTTCGCCATCGGCTTCGACTACTGAGATTCCGCCAGCGACCGTCCTCGAGGGAAGCGGCAACCCGCCGCGCCCAATCGCCCTTCTCATGAGGGCGGTGCGGACCGCTCGAAACGAGTTCCGATCGCCCAGGCCACAGGGAAGGACCTCTCACTTTTCTCAAGAGGAGGCGAGCCGCTCCGCCACTCAGGTGCAGACGGCGATGATCTCAAGGGCTGCGGGCGAGACCATGAGCGTGTGCGGCCCTTCGACGTCGAGGGAGGGTCCGACTCTGTAGTTTGCAGGCTGAGAGCTGCGACCTCGATGTCTCAGATCGTGGCGAAGCGCAGCAGCACCTTTGGATGCTGGCGCAGCATGGCCTCGAAGACCGTCGCCTCGAAATCACGGATGTCGAGGATGGTGCCGTCGCCGTTGCGCAGCACGAGTTCCAGGATCTTGTCCTGGATGCCGTTGGCGGGCTCCTCGAGCAATCGTTGCGTGAAGGTCCAGGTGCGGAAGATCTCGCGGCCGATGACGCTGTAGAGCGTGAGCCCCTTGAGGATGACGCTCTCGTAGCGCTGCACGGTGAAGTCGCCGGAGTGCAGGCCGAAGAGCACCACCTCGCCGCCCCGGCGCGCGGCGCCAATGGCGTTGTTGAGAGAGCTGTTGAAGCCCGACATCTCCAGCGCCACATCGAGGCCGACGCCGCCCGTCTGGGTGCGGAGCGCCTCCAGGAGACCGGCGTCCGCTCCGGGGTCGTGGGTTCCGGTGGCGCGCACCGGGAGCACCACGTCGGCACCGGCGCGGCGCGCCAGCTCGCGGCGCCCGGCGTCGGGCTCGATGCCGAAGACCCGCGTCGCCCCCAGCGACTTGGCGATCATCGCGGCGAAGAGACCGATGGTGCCGCAGCCGAAGATGCCCACCGTCTTGCCGCGCAGGTCCACCCGCGTGCAGGCGTGCACGGCGTTGCCGAAAGGCTCCTGGATGGCCGCCACCTCCAGGGCGATCTTGCGCACGTCGGTCGGCCAGAGCACCCGCGCCGGCAACTTCACCAGCTCGGCGAAGCAGCCATCGCGGGAAACGCCGAGGATGCGATCGTCGCTGCAGATGTGGGTCTGTCCGAGGCGGCACTGGTAGCAGCGGCCGCAGAAGACGTGCGATTCGGCGGCGACGATGTCGCCGGGAGCGAAGCCGTAATCCCGTTGCACGTCCGAGCCCGCGGCGACGATGCGACCGATGAACTCGTGCCCGACGACGCGCTCGCTCTTGCCTTCAGCGGCGAGCGAACGGAGGATCGTCTCCCCCAGACTGGTGCGCTCGTAGATGCCGCGATCGGTACCGCAGACGCCGGCCAGGAGCACCTGCACCAAGACTTGCTGGGCGTCCGCGGGGTTCTGCTTCTCGTCGAGAACGGGGCGGGGAACGCGGGTCTTGCGAAAACCGGTACGTTCGTTCCAAGTGGGCGCGTCCACCACCAGGGCCCACATGGGCTCGCGGCTGGCCGTGGCGTCGGCGTCGAGGCGGGGTGCGGTGGTGGCCTTCGTGGGGGTCAAGCAGTCCTCCGCCGGCTCGGATGCTCCTGAAGCCGCCGGGCCCGCCGATGGCCCAGCCCCTCGCTACCGACGACGATAGCCGAGGGGCATGGCGGTCGCAACGATCGCGCGCTTCTCAGCGCCACCGGCGGGTGCCTAGAATGGCGGCGGGTTGCTCGCCCCCATGGGGTCGAGGCCGGGGAGGTGGGTGTGGCGGCGGGAAGCGAAGCGACGGTCCAGGCTCCGACCAGCCGGCCCGCCCGCGGCCTCATGGGTGCGGCAGGGCTGGTGAGTCTGGCCACTTCGCTCTCGCGCCTGGGCGGCCTGGTGCGGGAGCAGATGTTCGCGGCTCTCCTCGGGGCCGGTTTCTACAGCGACGCATTCGTCGTCGCCTTCCGCATCCCCAACCTGTTGCGTGACCTCCTCGCCGAAGGAGCTCTTTCCACCGCCTTCGTGCCCACCTTCACCCAACAGCTCGTACGCCAGGGAAAACCGGCGGCTTTCTCCCTGGGCAACCTGGTCCTCACTTCCCTCTGCCTGGTGACGGCGGCAGTGGTCCTGATCGGCACCATCGCCGCCGAACCCCTGGTGCGCTGGATCGCGCCGGGGTTCGCGGCGACGCCTGGAAAGCTCGAGCTGACCACGACGCTGACCCGCATCCTTTTCCCCTTCCTCCCCATGGTGGCGCTGGCCGCGGTGCTCATGGGGATGTTGAACGCCCAGCACCGCTTCTTCGTCCCGGCAGTGGCGCCGGCGCTCTTCAACCTCGCTGCCATCGTCGTCGGCGCGGTGCTGCTCCTCGTCCATCCCGGCGAGCATTCGACGGTGCTGCTCTGGACGGGCGCCGTCCTGCTCGGCGGCTTGTTGCAGATGGGAGTGCAGATCCCGCCTCTCGCCCGCGCCGGCTGGCAATTCCGGCCGCGCTTCCGCCCCCGCTTCGACGACCCGGCGCTGCGCCAAATCCTCCGTCTCATGGCTCCCGCGGTGATCGGATTGTCGGCCACGCAGGTCAACATCTTCGTCGCGAACATATTGGCGAGCCATTTGGAGCAGGGCAGTCCCTCCTGGCTCAATTACGCTTTCCGCCTCCTGCAGCTTCCCATCGGCGTCTTCGGCGTGGCCGTGGCGACGGTGAACTTGACTGCCTTGAGCCGGCACGCCGCCCGGGAGGATCTGCCCGCCTTCCGCGCCAGCCTCACCGGCGCGCTCAAGCTGGTCGCCTTCCTGACGCTTCCGGCGACCGCGGGTCTCGTGGCGCTCCGCGAGCCCATCATCGCCCTGCTCTACGAGCACGGACGCTTCTCTGCCCACGACACCGCGCGCACCGCGGCGGTGCTGTCGATGTACGCCATCGGTCTCTATG
>DASRJW010000121.1 GCA_035649275.1 Candidatus Krumholzibacteriia bacterium | reverse complement strand
CACGTCGCTGAACCGCGGCACCACGACGACATCGTCGAAGGTGAGGCCCTCGCCAGCCAGCTTGGCGTCGAAATCCACGGAGGGCGTGGCGGGCGAGGTGGCTGGATGCACTTTGGCGCGGACGTCGGACTTGAGCATGCGACGCCTCTTGAGGATGGAGACCGCGGCCCGGCTGCCTGTCTGTACCGGACGATACAGCGCCACCGCGACGCTGGCAAGTCGGCCGCCGGGAGGTCGTGTGGTGCTACGGGCCGCAGCTCTGGCAGGCGAGGACGGTGATCCGGAGCGTCTGGCTGGCGCTCCGGCCGTCCCGCGCGCGGGCGGTGAGCGTGAGGTAGTGCACGCCGATGCTGCTGAAGTGCGCCGGGAGTTCGAGCTCCGCAGTACGCAGGGGGTTCGCCCCTGGTCCCCAGTCCGGGCTCAGCACAGGGATGCCGTCGCCGAGGTCCACCAGGTCGCGCCACTCGAACTCGAGCGGCAAGCCCACCGGGTCGTGGGAACCATGCGCCAGCAGGAGGACTGCGGCGCCGGTCTCGCACGTAGCGTAGGACGCCGGGTCTGGGGTCGGGGAACCGTAGTAGAGGACGGTGAGAGCCGCTTGGACGACCGGCGGCGTCGACGGCACCGCAGGATCATCGGTGCAGCCCACGAGCAACCCGAGGAAGAGGATAGCGACGACCAGACCGCAGCTTCCACGAATGGATCGGAAGGCGAAGCGCAGGAGTGGGATCCGTGCCATGGTGCAATGATCCAAGCTTCGAGTCAGTCAACGGGACGCGAGGACGTCCGCCGGGCCGGCCCCTGGAGTATAAGGCGTCGCCCCTTTCCCCGCAATCGCCGGGCGCGCCTCCGCCTGCGCGGGATCCGCGTGTGATACGGTGGGCTCCGCTACCTCGTGCCCCGACACCCCTGCAGCGCTGCGAAGCACGGCTTCGAACTGCGCTGCCAGGATGGCGCGGTCGAAGCGCCTCTCCGCCAGCTGCCGCGCCCGCTGCCCCATCGTCCGCCGCGCCTTGTCGTGATCCCGGAGCCAGAGGATCTCCGCCGCCAGCGCCGCTCCCGAGCCAGGCTTGGCGTAGCGCCCGACACCGTACTTCTCCACCAGCTCCCGGGTCCAACCGTTGCTGTTGACGATGACCGGGCGCCCGGCGGCGAGGGCATCGAAGAGTTTGTTGGGAGAGTTGGTGGCGAGAACGGGCAGATCGCGGAAGAGCACCAGGCACACGTGGCTGGCGCGCAGGTAGTCGGGGACCTCGGCCCGCGGCACGCTCTTGTACGCCCGCACGTTGTCGAGTTCCTGGGCACGCACGCGTGCGAGCAGCCGCTCCATTTCCGCTCCCTGGCCCAGGAGGAGGAAGAGCACCTCCGACTCCCCCGCCGCCTGGAGACAGGTAGCGGCATCCACCAGCACGTCGAGGCCATTCGCTGCCCCCATGGAGCCGGCGTGCACGACGACGAAGCGCCCTTCCAGTCCGAGGGCGGCCACGAGCCCGGCGGGCGCGTTCCCCGGCCGGAAGAGATCGACATCGGAACAGTTGGGGATCACCGTCACCTTCGCCTCCGGAACGCCGGTGGCGACGACGCCGTCCCGCATGCCCGGCGACAGGGCGATGATATGAGCGCTGCGGGCATACACGACGCGCTCGAAATGACGCAGCAGGCGGATGAGCAGCCGGTTACGGAGCACGCCGATCTGGATGGGCGCCTCCGGCCAGAGATCACGCACCTCGAACACGAGCGGCACCCGCAGGCAGAGGCTGGCGCACACGCCCGGGACGCCGACGGTGAGCGGCGTCGAAGTGGCGAAGACGAGATCGTGGCCCCGAGTGCGGCAGGCGATCCAGGTGGAGAGCGCCATGAAGTGCAGGAAGCTGCCGATGCGTCGCAGCGTCCCCATGTGCTGCGCGTAGCTCACGCGCACGGCGACGACGTCGATGCCTTCGACGGCGAAGCGGTGCACCCGTTTCTCCGGCGGGATCTGTACATCCGAGAGCTCGGAGGTGCTGGTGAGCATGGTGACGCGGTGTCCGTGCCGCACCAGGTGCTTGGCGAACTCGTAGGAGCGGGTGCCGCTGCGCCCCTGCCGCGTGCAGAAATACTGATGGATGTAGAGGATCCGCATCGCCTCGTCCTCACTCGGCGGCCAGCGACGGCGCCATGGCCCCCAGGCTCGCTTCCCGCGGCGCTTGCAAGGCCCGCGCCGACTTCAGGACCACAGCCATCCACAGGGCCTGCGCCGTGGAAGCCACGGAGAAGGCCGTGGCGGCACCGAGAGCGGTGTCCCAGCGGCAGAGAGGCCAGAAGAGCACGACGGCGCAGAACACCGCGAGTGCGTAAGCCCTTACCACCACGTCGGCCCGCCCACGACCGAGCAGTTCACCCGCGATGAGGAGCGCGATGGCGGCAGCGAGCACGCCCGGCATGCGCACCAGGAGCGACGGCACGCAGCCGCGTGAAGTTTCGCCGAAGAGCGCCACCAGGACGCCTTCGCGGAGGAACACGACTCCCAGCGCGAGACACACCGCTGCCATCACCAGTGCCCCCACGAGCAGACCCAGGCGGAGCGCCGCCGGTCGGCTCCCCCGCGCCGTTCCGGAGAAAACGACCATAGCGAAGGAGCGGGCTACGTACATTAGGATCTCTCCCAAGTGGGTGGCGAGCGCATACGTCCCCACGAGCCCCATCGCTCCGAAGAAGCGCACCGCATAGACGTCGAGGCGCAGCGCCAGCACGCTCGTCAGCTGCACCAGCAACATCCGCCGGCCCATCGCCAGCATCCGTCGCAGCAGCCGGAGGCATGGCGTCGGCCGAGCGTGCAAGCGGAAGGTGAAAAACGCCAGATGCACCAGGGAGGCGCCGAGAAGAACGGCGAAGAAGCTTCCCAGCGACGTGAAGACACTGAGACCGCTCCGTACGTAGAACAGACCCACGAGCGCCAGGTAGGCCAGCCACTTGCAGAGTTCGACGAAACCGTAGTAGCGGAAGCGGCCGAGTCCCACCGCCAGCCCGACGAGCGCATTGTGGGCGATCCCAATGGGTAAGCCGAGCGCTGTCAGTGCGGCAACCTCCCACGTCGCGCCGGTGAAGAACCGGTCGCGCAACACCGTGACCGTACCGAAGCAAAGGAGGGCCGCCGGCAGGCCGCAGAAAAGGGCGAGCAGCAGACTGTTGCCGACGAGTATGGGGAGTCGTTTCTGCCTCCGGCCCACGAGATAGAGGCTCGTTTGCTCGATCCCGAACGCACCCACGCTGGCGCAAAGACTGTACGTGGCCAGCAGCAGCGCATAGACGCCGAAGTGCTCGCCCCCGAGACGGCGAGAGATGAGGATCAGCCCGAGGCCTCGTGCCAGCAGCATGCTGCCTCGCGCCATCAGAGAGTAGACGCTGTGCGTCAGCACCGGCGGCCTCGGCTCCTCAGCTCGCACCCGAAACCTCCCCGTCCCGCCCGGTGCCTGCCGCCATGCCCACAGCTGCTGCACCGGCCAGCGCGGGTGTCCTCGTGCCCGTGTCGGCGGGAACCGTGGCGTTCACCTCGGCATACACCGCCAACAAATGCTTCTTCTCCGCCTCCCAGCTGTAGCGCTGCTGCACCGCACGCTGGCCGCTCGCCCCACACCGGCCCATGAGCATCGCGTCCTCATTCAGTCGCGCGATGATTCTCGCCGCCTCCTGCGGCACCATCGGATTCACCGCCGCTCCGGCTCCGGCATCGTCCACGATCCGCTTCCACAGCGGGAAGTCGGAGACCACGACGGGCAAGCGTAGCGACATGTACTCGAACATCTTCGTCGGCAAAGAGTCCACGTAGTTCGGATCGGGGTGGAGCAAAGCCAGGCCGATGTCGCAGCGGCTTACCTGCTCCAGGGCGACGTCGAGGGGCAAGCGGCCATGCAAGGTGACGTGCCCGGTCAGGCCCAGAACCTCCATGCGCTCGCGCACTTCCGTCTCGAAACTGGAGGGGAAGAACGGCCCGATCACGTGCAGCTCGATGTCCGGATACTGGGCGCGCAGCTGCGCCGTGACTTCCAGCATCTCCAAACCGCCCCGGATCCGGGCCACCACACCGCAGTACACGAGCCGGGGCTTGCCGCTGTAGCGCCGCTCCCCGACCGGCGGCACCACGCCGTCGAGGATCGGATAGTTGTGCACCACGGTCACCGCTTGGCGGCGATAGAACGGCGCATACGAATCCTCGGCGAGGATGACGTGCGTCACCCAGCGCAGGCACAGGCGTTCGATGGCTCCGTAGATTCGCGCGACGGCGCCGCGCAACGGGCGCGGGATCCAGTACTTGTTGCGAATCTGGTTGCGGACGTTTTCGTGCACGTCGTAGACCAAGCGTGCCCGCGTGCACACACGGAGCAGCACACCCAGCGGCAGGAGCTCTGGATCGTGGATGTGGTAAGCGTCGCAGCGCAGACGCAACGCCGCGCGGAAGACCCGCAAGGCGGCGCGCAAGCGGCCGCGCCGGGATTCGGGAACCGGGATCGGCACGTAGCGCAGGTCGCGAATGTCTCCCCCGGCGCGGGCGACGAGGATGACCTCGTGTCCCGCTGCCGCCAGCGACCGTGCCTGCTTGAAGTAGATGCGCGTGTCCATCGGCGCATGGACGGAGGTCAGGATGCCGATTCTCACCGGAGCCCCTCAGGGAAGATGGTTGCGCGGAAGGTGGTAGCTGCAACTCTCACACCGAGCGCATTCGCCTCCAGGCGCTCGGATCCCCGGCGCCTGCTTCCTAGGCGAGCGCAGCCTGCCTCCCCACCCCGGTTTCGGCTGGCTCTTCACCCTCGCGACCCAGCGCCCCCCGCAGTTTCATCGCCATATACACCAAGGTCGGGTGTTGCACTCGCTGCAGGAACCGCACGGCGGCCCACACGCACACGATCTGACTGGCAGCACACAAGGCGATGCGCGTCCCGATCGATCCCGATGCCAGAGTGGCCACCGCCAAGGAGAAGACACCGCCCAGGACGACGACAGCGAAGGTCTGCCACAGATGTGCAGGCAGCGCCCGCACGGAGAAGCGGCGTCTTACGTAGAGAACCGTCAGCAGCCCGAGCACGGCCACGCCCAGTGTGTAGGCGATGGCGATCCCGGCTCCGCCACCCAACCTCCCGAGGGTGAGGGTGGCCGCGAGGACGACAGCGCTCGCCACCAGCAGGTGCAGGAAATTCACCGGGCGAACGCTGCTGCCGTCGATGAAGCTGCGGAACCCCGCATAGAGCAGATAGGGGAGGATCGAGGGCAGCGTCCAGCGCAGGAAGATCTCGGCTCCTGCATAGCGCGTCCCGAACGCCACCTCGAGCAGGGACGGTGCCCAAGCCAACAGCTGCATCCCGACGAAGCTGCCGAGCAGAATGACGCCGTCGTAGATCTGCTGCGCCTGTCGCTCCAAGAGCGCGGTCTGACCCTGGCGCACGTGGTGCGCCGTGAGCGGCAGGAAAACCACGCTCAGCGGCACGACGAGAACCTCCGTCATGCGCACCAGGGTCTGCCCAATGTGCACGTAGCCGGTCAACGTCAAGCCACCGATCGCCGGCGCCAGCAGCAGTCCGATCAAAGGCAGCGACGCCTGGCATGGCCCGTCGGCAAGCCGCGGCAGGCTGTAGCCCAGCGTGTCGCGCACTGCCCGGCGCAGCGCCGGACGTGATGGACGCACCCATTCGCGCCGGTGGCGCACCAACACCCAGGCGTAGTACGCGAGGTTGATCGCCATGCTGCCGGCCGCGCCCCAGGCCACGAGCGTCGCCACCTCCCGCCCGCGCGCCCCGAAGGCGAGCAGCAAGAGAAGAGCGGCAAAGCTCAGCTGCTGCAGATTGGCGGCTTGTGGATGCCCCAGCCCTCGCAGAATCGAGAACACGACCAAACCGGAGGAGAGCGCCGCCGCGAACCAACTGGTCGCCTGCCACATCGAGCCATCCAACATCTGCGCCCAGGATACGCCAGCAGCGACGAGTCGTAGGAGCTGGAAGAACAGGTCGGACAGCAACGGCACCAGCAAGAGCAGACCCGTGCCGACGGCCAGAGTCGCAGAGCGCATCTCGGGCTCGGAGCGATGGAAGCCGAGGTAACGGGACACTGCAAGGTGACCATTCAGATTCGAGATGGAGGCCGTGAAGGCGCCGACGCGCCGGCTGAGGGCCAGCAGTCCGAAGGCGGCGGGCTCGAGAGCGTGAGCAAAGGCCACAACGCCGAGGACGTTGACCAGCGCGGCCAGGCCAGCGAGGATCCCCGAGCACAACAGCTCCCCGAGCACTCCGAGTCGATCGACGAATTGCCGCACTTCTCCCCTTCCACCGCTCACGCGCTCTGCCATTGGGCACTTGGTGGCACTGCGATCGCAGCGAGGTGTTGCCGTGGTGTGACGACGACCTCGAGGAGCAGCACGGTCAGCCAGATCCAGCGGTTGTCGAGCAAATCGCCGTTCAGCTGCGCATTGAAGAGCCAGAACACCAGCACCGCGATCAGAGCGCCGGCGAGACGTGGCTCGTCGGGGTCGGCCAGCGGGCGGCGGATCCAGCGCCCCGCCACAGCGAGCATCCCCAGGAACAGGGCGAGCCCGACCATTCCCAATTCGCAGGCGACCTCGAGCTCGATGTTGTGGGGGTGCCGCCGCCCCGAAGGGAGTCCGACCACCGCATGCCAATCACCGGTTCCAACACCGAACCAACTGGGGTGCTTCAGGTACTCGAGGGAGCGCCGGTAGAATAAGAGTCGCGTACCATAGCTGCCTTGCGGGTCGGCGATGTCAGGGGCGATGAACATGCGCACCTCGCCCCGGTTCTTGTCCGCGTACCGTGCGATCCCGTGGGACCACAGGGGCGCCGTCGCGAAAAGCAGCGTCCCCGCCGCGGCGCCGAAAAGGAGCCGCCGATCGCCCCGGTGAAGCGCGAGTGCCACGATGGAGACGCCGAGGCCGAGGACCGCGGTCTTCGACCCCGCGAACAGCAGCGTCACGACGAACGCCGGCAGCGCCAGCAGCCAGACCGGGACGCGTCTCTTGCCCCAGCGGGTGTCGAGACCGACCCACAACAGGAGCGTCGTACCCAACATGCGCGCATAACCGTTCGAGCCTCCACCGAACACGGCAAGGCGTGGCGGCGATGCCCCGCTGAGCAGGAGCAGAACGCCCAGCAGCATCATCCCCGTACCGACGAGCGCCCACAGGATCAAGAAGCGCCGCACGTCGCCTTGGCCATGCAAGCTGGCAGCGAAGACCGCTAGCGCGGGGACGACCAGACCGAAGTACCCGAGTGGCTTCGCCGGCGCGTAGGCCGAGTTGTCAGCACCCACGGCCCGCACGGCCAGCAAAAGCGCGAGCGCCCCCACGAGCCAGAGCGTCCGCGAGCGAACCATCCGGCCGATGTCACCGCACCAGGGCATGACCATGAGGCCGCCGAGCACACCGAGCTGGAGCATCTCATTGACGCTGATGGCACCGATGGCGAGTCGTGGCTCGAAGGCAATCTTGCCGATGACGAAGTAGACGAGCGTGCCGCCTGCGATCGTGGCCCGCACCGTCTCCTTTCCCCACGACAACCGCATGGTGATTTCCAGTCATGCCAGAGGAGGTCGAGCTGTCGCCGACTCGGCATCATGCTTCCGAGCAAGACCTGTTCCAGTCTGGAACGATCCGTCTCTCTCCTGATCGCCCTCGAGCTGCCCTTGAGCGGTACGGGCGCTGACTCCAAGCACGCCTCCCAGGCAAGCCGCCAGGACTCCGGCAGGCGCCGGCGCACCCGAGTGCATCGCCATTGCCATCAGCGCCTGCATGATCAATGCGACCGCGGCGCCAGCGAGCGGCGCAGAGAATCGCGTGATGGCTCCGGACCGCGAGCCGAAGAGACGCAGGGCCGCTGTCGACAGGTAGCCCAAGGGAGCGAAGAGAAGCAGACCGTGAACGAACTCGGTGACACCGTACAGCGTGGCGTCGAAGTGCGGACCATACCCGGGGATGAAGGTGCTGATGCGCCGCCGCAGCACCTCAGCGCCGAAGCCCGTACCCAGGGGGCGCAGAGCCAGGAGCAGCAAACCGGCGACATACGCGAACGTCGCCCCATGTCTCCGGGCATCTTCGTCTCGCACAGGTTCGATCGCCAGGATGACGAGGATGCCAGTGAGGGCCCCTGCCGCGCCGGTCACCGCATCCAGCAAGGTCGGCGTTCTCGAGGTCAGCGCCAGCTGCAGGACCTCGAGAACCAAGGCCCAAGCGCCGAGAAAGCCGAGAACCATGCCAGCGTTCCGCAGCCATAACCTGGGCCGGTGTTGGTGCAACCATCGCATGCCGGCTCCAGCGGACAGGGCCATGAGAAGACAATGCGTGAGGTCCAGCAGTGGAACCGAGCCTCTGAAGGGGTCCCCGCGGAAGCTGCGCAGTGCACGCGCCAAGATGTGTGGATGCAGGGAGGCGTCGAAGGGAACCATCGCCCAAACACTCGTCAACAGGAGTGCACCCAAGAAGGCGAGCACCGACGAGTCTCCTCGCATCGATGCGAGGCTCCTTTGGCGCCAGCGCGAACGGGCGAGGGGAACGGCGAAGAGTTCCATCACTCCCGCTCCCCACAGCGCCCCCAACGTGTTGCAGGCGATGTCGCTCAGTGCCGGTGCTCGGCTCGGCGTGAACCATTGCACCAGCTCGATTCCGCAACTGAGGAGGAAGCCGTAGCACCCGGCGATGACCAGGCGCGCCCGGGACGATCGCCGCTTCCGCGGCTGCATCAAGGCCCCGAAGAAGCCGACCGGCAGAAACAGAACCACGTTGCCGATCAGGTCCGATGGCATCACCGGCCTTTCGCGCTGCAAGAAGGAAGGGCTTCTCTCCAGCTGCTCCCCGATGCGATCCAAGGTGAACTGAAAAGGCAAGAGCGTCGCAACGCCAACGAAGAGACAGGTAACCAGGAAGAGCGCCAGAGCGAAATGACGTGCGCCCGGAGTGGGCTTCGAAGAGCCGGTCCCACGATCGAGCCGCAGTGCATCCTCATGCGCCATGCTCTTCTCACGACCCGAGCGCATAGGTTCCGGCGCGGGCCGTTCCCTGCTCATCGCTCGACCTCCGGATCCCACGCTCGAAGCACGACAGGACCACGACGAGGTGGTGCGTGATCTTCACGGTCGCATAGAGGAGCGGCAGCGCCACGAGGCCGTATTGGATTGGCCCCAGAAGTCCACCCATGGCCCAACGGGCGAAGGTCATCGACAGCATGGCGTACAGCACCAAATGCTCCACCTGAAACACCTGGCGCCGGCACCAGGCCACGTGCATGCCCTGCAGAATCAGGCCCAGTACGCAGGCGCCGAGGAAGACCCCGACCAGGCCGAAATTCGCATACATCTCCCCGAAGCACATGGGCGCCGCGGTCCCGACTTGCCCATAAAGTCGGCGATAGAGCCAGGCACTGAAGCCCACGTGCGGACCGGGAAGGAATCCTTGGAGGTCGCTGAGCCAGGTCCATCCCCAGCGGAAGGGCTCTGGGTTGGGGAAGATGTGAAACAGTGAAATGGTTCCCAGTGAGTTCGAGAAAAAAATGCGGTTCGCGATGCCGAGAAACACCATCGGCAAGTCGGACTGCAGGTTTCCCGTGTGCGTGTAGCGTCCGAGGAGGAGAGACATGACGGCAAAAACCGTCAACCCCAGGAGGCCGAAGCACCACAGCATCTTTTTTTGCTGCTTCCGTGAGGTCACGAGATAGCCAATGATGGCCATGGAAAGCATGAAGGCCGCGGTGGGATGCCGCTGGCCCGTTCCCAGGAGGAAAAGGAGCGCCGGGATGGCGGCAGCATACGCGGCGAGCCGCCACTTGCGCCGGCGTGTCACGGTACCCCAAACGAGAAAGCTGGCCACGAAGTACGGCAAGATCGACATCCGGAGCTGGTCGAAGTAGCCCACACCGCGGTAGGTAGACGCCTCGAAATACGTCTGCTCCATGCGACGCTCCGACAGCAGGAGCTGAGCGGTCAGGATCTTGTCTCCCTGCGCCAGAGTCCGGATTCCGTCGAGGAGCGGGATACCGCCACTGACGCGGTAGAAGTACACCAACAGCGCGCTTGCCATGAGGTAGCCGATGAGCATCGTCGCCACTTTGTGCGGCAAGTAGGGCTCGTCGAATTGGAAGCGCGAGCGCACACCCTCCAGTTCAGCGGCGGGATGGAAGCGCGACCAGACGGAGACGGCCCCCACCCCCGCCACGAATCCGAGAACTCCCAGCATTATCCCCGTCCGCGCCAGACAGTCCTGGGGGTCGTCTTCGCGGACGAGGGCGAGAAAGCCCACGACCTGCATGGCGAAAAAAATCGTGTAGAAGAGCAGAGCCGGGGAAAAGCGGAACCCCGGCGCCGTGCTGAGTTTCCACAGGGCCCAAAGGCCGGCGACGGAAGTCCAGAGTAGGAGATGATCGTCAGGGCTCATGGATGGTCCACCGCCCGGTGGATGATGGCGACGCGATGGAGCCCACACACTGCCGAGGGCTTGGTCCGATGGAGCCCCACATTCTCACACTGCGGAGCCTTGAGCCGAGGTGGACCGGTACAGGAGTATCTCCCGGCGTACGTAATGGAAGACCTCGACCGCCGCAACAGACAGGACGGCAGCCAGAGCGCCCACGAACACCCCCAGGACCAGGGTGGTGAGCTTCGGGACCGGCACGGGGAGATTGGGCGTGTCGGCGCGGTCGAGAACCCGCACCACCGGTAGCTCCTTCGCAACTTCGATCCGCGCCAGCTCCACTTGGCTCGACAGATTCATGTAGATCTGCTGCTTGAAGCTCACCTCGCGCTGGAGACGCATGTACTCGAGATCGAGTTCCGGGTCGTTCATGCGGATATTCCGCTCGCGGAAATTCGTCAGCCTCTGCTCGGCTAGCGTGAGCTCCGCCAAACTCTTGTCCAAGCGCTCTTGAACGAACGCATTGTTCCCGAGAGCCGTGGTCTTTCTCATCTCGAGACACAGACGTTCGAGGGACTCCACGAATCGGTTGGCGATCTGTGCCGAGAGCTCCGGGTACAACGTGGTGACGGCCACGGTGATCGTTCCGGTCTCCTTGTTCACCTCGAACGACGCGATGCGGTACAGGAGCTTCAATGCCTTGTCCAGGCTTTCCGGGGCGAGTTCCTCCCGCAGGGTCTTCTCGACGGCCTGGCCGTCCTTCTGGAAACGATAGGTGGACTCGAGAACCTCGCGCCCCACGGTGCGACTCTCGAAGATGTTGGGGAACAGGATCGAGCTCACGTCCTCGCTGAGGACTGCAGTAGGCGGGGCTCCCGTGAAGCTGGCGATGAGACCCATGACACCGCTCTGATTCTGACCCGCCGAGGGCAGGATCGTCGCCTTCGCCATGTAGACACGCGGGCGCAGCCAGAGCTGGGCGACCGTCAGAGCCATGGTCGAACAGAAGGTGATGAGAATCAGCCTCTTGTAGCGCAGCCCAAGGCGCAGATAGTGGCGGAATCCCTGCTCCATCCACGGAGCCCGGGCGGTCCCCGCCTGCACCTGGTCCAGCCACAGCGGCTGCTCACTGGGGGCGGCCGGCAAGCTCCCGGCTCGGGACTCCAACGCACGTTCCTGGCCAGAGCGCGGCGGCCCCTCGGGGACCGTGGCCACCACCTCGGAACCCGAGTAGAACTTCTCCTGACCGTGTTCCCGCGCCTCGCTGGGCGCGTCACGCTTCGACGCCATCAGTCGTCACCTCGCCGTCTGGCTGATGAGGTAGGCCGTCGTTGCGAAACCGGAGAGGATGGTGATGATCTCAGCGAATGTCTTCAGCGAGTTTGAATCCTTCTTTTCTGGCTTGGTCGGTACGATGACGCGCGCACCCTGGTCTGGCTCGGGTGAACTGAAGAAACCCGAAGTGTGCACCCTGCCATTCGCCATGACGACCCGGATCTTGCCCTTGTCGGCGGTGTCGAGCAGGCCGCCTGCCTGCTCCAGGTAGTAGTCGAGATCGCGACCTTGCTCCCAGAGCACGCTCGACGGATAGCCCACAGCCCCTTCCACCTTGACCGTCTTCGGCTCGCGCGGGATGTGGATGCTGTCACCGGCTACCATAACGATGTCGAACTTGCCGTAGCCTTTCTTGCGAGCCTTCAGGGCCTCTTCGAAATCGAGTGCCATCCGTCCCGTGTTGTCTTTCTTGCGGATGAAGTTCGCCCCTCGCAGATACGCTGTCCCCTGCTCGAGATCCCCGGCGCGCTTGATGACGCTGGACAGATGCTCGGTCTTGCTGGTCAGCGTGTACATGCCGGGAAAGCGCACCTCGCCGGTCACCCAGACGTTCTCCTGCAGTCCCCAGTTGGGGACCTCGCGGATGAAGACGATGTCGTTCTTCTCCAGTTTGAAGGTCGTGGCTTCGCTCGGATTCGCCAAGGTATCCGCCATGGCCACCGCGAAGAGCGACGCCGTCTTGCCCTCGGAGATCGCCTCGGGATCGATGCGCGACACCTCCACCTGCATGCGGTACGCCGACTCGCGCAGCCCCCCGGCGCGGAAGATGAGGTCGGTCACCGTCATCCCCTCGTAGTAGTCGTACTTGCCGGGCTTGCGCACGAGCCCTTCGATACGCACGTAATGGCGGTCGCTGATGTCCGAGATCGAGAACACCTGCACCTCATCCAGCCCTTGCAGCTCCAGGTTGGCCGCGGGGACACGCTTGAGGGCATCGCCCACATTGAAGGAAACGATCGACTTCGTCTTGTCCGGCCGCGTGCGCACCAGATGTCCCCAGCCGAGGTAAGCGTCGCCGAGCAGGCCGCCGGCCAGTTCGATCAGGTCGGCGACGCGCATGCCGAGCCTGCATTCGTAAGTACCGGGCTTGTACACCGCGGTACCCACGAGCTCGACCATGTTCTTCAGGATCTCTCCGATGGGGAAGATCCGCACGATGTCGCCGTTCACGAGCACACTGCCTTCGCCCGGCCGTCCAGCGCCTGCCAGGGACAGGTCCAGGATCTTGCGGTCTTCCTGCGCCCGCGGCGAGCGCTGGTCGAAGGGGATGATGCGTTCGATCTGCGCGCGCTCCAGGAGTGCGGTGGATTTGAGACCACCGGCGAGCACCAGCAGATCTGCCAATGTCTCACCGGAGCGCAGTTCGTACGTGGCGGGATGCTGGACCTCGCCTTCGAGCTGCACGCGCACCTGCACGGGCGGGACGAAGACGACATCCCCGTTCTCGAGCCGCGTGTCCTGCAAGCGGTTGCCCTGCGCCAGGTAGTCGTAGAGATCCATCTCTTGCAGCAGCTTGTTGTTGCGCATGAGGCGCACGTTCCGCATCGAGCCTTGGAGGGTCGGGCCCCCGGCGTAGTAGAGCGACGTCATCACCGTCGACGTGGCGCTCATGGTGTAACCACCGGGCTGCACCACGTCGCCGAGCACGAACACCTGGATCGACCGCAGCTTGCCGAGCGAGACATCGACCAACGTGCGTCCCGAACCGTCGGACCGGATGCCGGAGTAGATCCTCGCCAACCGCTGCTGCAGGTGTTCCTTCAAGCCCCCGAGCGTGTAGCCATTCACCAGAACCTGCCCCAGATCGGGGACGGTGATGTAGCCTTCCCGATTGACCTCGACCCTGGTGAACATCTCCTGGGCGCCCCAGACGTTGACGATGATCTCGTCACCCGGTCCGACCAGGTAGTCCGGCGACACCGGCCCGAAGGCGAGAGGCTCGAAGGTCTTGGGGGAAAGTCGGAAGATGTCGTAGCCGAAGTACTGCGCTTGCTGCGCCTGGACGGAATCCGGCAGCGCCGTGCTGTCCGCCGGTGCGACAACGGGCCCTGGCGGCGGCGTCACCGGAGGGAACGTCGGAGTCTGTGGGGACGTCGGGGCTCCGGGGGCGGTGCCTTGAATTCCTTGCTCCTTGAAGAGCCTGAGCAATTCGTCCGGGTCCACACCCTTGGCGCGCAGACGCGCTCGCACCATCGGGTCCGAGAGATCGATCGTGGAAGCCCGCGGATCTGGCTGCTTCGGTGCGGTGGTCGGCGCGCTCTGGGGGTCCTCGCCCTCTGCTCGTGGCCTGGGCGTCGTCGTGCTCACCATCACTGCGGCGAGGAGCACACGCAACCAAGCGGATTCGCACCAACGCCGCATCCTCATAGTCCCCTGCCCCCTGCCCGGCGCGCCCCGGTTCCGTCGTCCTGTCTTTCCGGCCGCGTGCGATACTCGGCCCCTCCGGGGATGCAAGACCCGAACCCGGGAGAGGCCGTGCTGGGCGTCTTTGCAAAGGTCGTTCGCGGCGAGTCGGTGAAGACGCGCCTACAAACTGCGCTGACGCGTCAGGAAGCCGAACGTTTTCACGTCGCCAGCCTTGCGGATACCCTGGAAACCGCGCTCCGCCTCGTTCCCAAGCCCTTTCTCTTCCTGCAGTGTGAGGCTGCCGAGGGTGTCGAGGACCTGCGGAGGCGCCTGGCCGCTTGTGGTCTCGACCCTGCGAGCTGGGCGGCGCTCCGCATCCGCCGACAGAGTGACGGCGACCTGGGATTGCGTCTGGAGCAAGCCTTCGACACTCTCAGCAGAGCTCGAGCGGCGCCCGGAGCGGCACTGATCCTCGGTTCGGACAGTCCGAGTCTGCAGGCGGCAACCATTCGCGCCGGAATGGAGCGGCTCGGGCTGACCGCGATCGGAGGGGCTGCGACCAAGAACGACGGTCGCCCGGCAGAAACCGCCCAGACCGTCGATCCTCCACACACACACGGGGCTGACCAGCAGAGAGACAGAGCGGCTGCGAATCGGCCAAGCGACCACCTGGGCGACGCGTCGGCACGGTCCGCGCCTCCCACGCTGCCATCGCCTTGCGGGGACCACGCCGAGGGTGCCGCGGATCTCGTCCTCGGGCCGACGGCGGACGGTGGCTACTGGGCCATCGGTTTGCGGCGTCCCTGCCCAGGGCTGCTACACAACATCGCCTGGAGCAGTACACACACGTTCGACGACACCGTGAGAAGAGCCACGTCATTCGGTCTGCGCACGGCACTGCTGCCGCTGTGGACCGACGTCGATCGACCCGAGGACCTGCGTGAGCTGGCACGCCAGATCCGTATGCTGCGCCAAGGCGGTGAGGCACAAACCGCCCGGTACAGCGAGCGGTTCCTGTCCGAAGTCGGCCTCCACCCCGCCTGAGCGCTCACTCACAACCTCTTGTGCGCCCAGTTGCCGCGGCGGAACCAGAGCATGGCGAGGATGCCTCGCAGGCACGCCGTGAGCGACAACAACCACCCGATGCCGATGATGCCAGCGCCGGCAACGTGCACGAGCCACAACACGATGGGCACGCGCAGCACGTTGATGGGAACGCTGATGAGCATGGGCGGGAGCGTGTCGCCGGCGCCGGCGAAGGAGTTCTCCAGCACGATCTCCACCGCCGTCAGACCGTGACAGAGACCGAGAATCCGGGTGTAGGTCGTGCCCAGCTCGAGGACCACCGGGTCGCTGGTGAACAGAGCGAGCACTTGCCGCGGCCAGACGATGATCGCGGCGCCCACGACGGTACCGTAGATCCCGAGCCACAGCGCCGATCGCCACGCCGCCCGGGCCGCTCGTTCGGGGGCGCCGGCTCCCAGGTTCTGCCCCACCACCGCGGCCGTGGCCGCCGAGAAGCCGGAGCTGACCAGGTACGTGAGCGCCTCGGTGCGGTTGCCGAGACCGAGAATGGTGAGCTCCGCCGTCCCGAGTCGCGCCGCCACACCGGAGAGGAAGAGATAGATGAGCGAAAAGAGCGAGCCGATCGCCATGGTCGGCACACCGACCCGGAGAATCCGCCGCGCCAGCGCCCAGTCGATGCGGAGCAGGGCGGCGCGCACGAAAGGGAAGCTGCGATCGCCCGCGAAGGCCCGGGTGGCGAAAATGGTCGCCGCGAGCACCTGGGCCAAGAGCGTGGCGAGCGCCGCGCCCATGACCTCGAGACGCGGGAACGGCCCGATTCCGAAGATGAGGAGCGGCGCGAGAATACCGTTGAACAGCACCATGGCGCCCATGACCAGGAGCGGTGTTCGGGTGTTGCCCGCGGCACGCATGATGGACTCGCTGTTGACCACAGTGAACGAGAGCGGCGCGGCGAGGAAGAGGATGCGCACGTAGACGATGCCGGGCTCGCGCACCTCCGGCGTCGTGCCGAGAAGGAGGAAGAGCCGCGGTGCCACCCACCAGAACGCGGCGCCGAGCACCGCCCCGAGGAGAACGCCGAGCAGGAGTCCCTGCGCCGCCGCGGTTCCCGCCTGCTCGCGCTCGCCGGCGCCCATGTGCCGCGCCACGTGCGCCAGGATTCCCGCCGCGGTGAGCAACGTCGCTGCTTGCAGGATCCAGGAGGTGAAGAAGCCCGTGTTCACCGCCGCCGTGGCCGCCGCACCCAGGCGGCCCACCCAGAAAACGTCCACCAGGGCGAGGGCGGCAAACAGCGCCTTGGCCAGGATCGCCGGCCCTGCCAAACGCAGGAGGACCCGATCCAGCGGCCCGTGCACGATCTCGTTGCGCGGCTCGATGCTCCACGCCGCGGGCTCGGGATGTTCATCCGAGGGAAAGGTGAGGCGTGTCGAGCGCAGCTTTTCGTCCGGCATCGGGGCGCGCCCGCTCCTCTCCGTGAGAATGAGACGAACAGGCTAGCAGAAGCGCCGCTCACCCGATGCCGATTTGCGCCAGGAGCTCCTTGAACGCCTGCGCATTGGCGGGTGCCTTGCCGGCATGACAGTTGTTGAAGAAGACATAGGTCGTGCGCGTTTCCAGCACCAGCTGGCGGATGCGCGCCACCCATTCGCGCAGCTCGTCTTCGCTGTAGAGATAATCGTAGCGGTCTCCCCTCTCGGGCCCGGAGTCGAACCAGGTTTGTGCGTTGCGCCCGTGCAGCCTCACGTAGCCCACCTCCGTCGTCGCCCGCACCAGTGGCGGCACGAGACCCGGGAGCTGCGGCTCGTCCACGCACACGTACCCCGCCTCCAGCTGGCGCAACCAGGGGAAGACCGGCTCCACCGCCCAGCCTTCGTGACGAAACTCCACGAACAGAGGATGTGGCGCCAGGCGCTCGCGCATCTCCGCCAGGAAACGGCGGTTCTCCTCGGTGTTCTTGAAGCCGTAAGGGAACTGCGCCAGTAGACCGCGGAGACGCCCGGTGTCGGCGAGGGGAACGAGGGCCGCACCGAAATCACGATAGAGGGCTGGATCGCGACTCCGCTGATGCGTCATGTCGCCGTGCAGCTTGACGATGAAATGGAAGTCCGGCGGCGTGCGCTCGGCCATGCCGCCCAGGAGCTTGGCGTCAGGCACCCTGTAATAGGTGACGTTCACCTCGAGGCAATCGAAGCGCTGCACGTAGTAGGACAGCTGTTCGGCCGGTTTCGTCCCCGCCGGATAGAAGGGCCCCACCCAGTCCTTGAAGCTGTAACCGGAGGTGCCGACATGCACCTCTGCTTGCCGCACTCGGCTCTCTGCGGACTCGACTGCCGGCGTTTCGGGCATTGCTTCAGATCCCAGGTGCGTTAGCAAGCGGGCAGGTCGACGTCCAGGCCGGCTGTCCCACACATCCGCGCTAGATCTGCTTGGTCAGCTCGACGAAGCGCGCGTAGGGAATCGCTGTCCAGGATTCGGCCTGCAGCGCGCCGCGGCAAAGAGAGATCATCGATACCTTCGCTGCCGTCTCCGCGTCTGGCGCCTCGAAGATGTCCATGAAGTCGTAGGGGCCGAGGAGGGCGTAGTGGTCGATCCAGCGGATGCCCGGGCACTTCTGGTCGATCTCGTCCTTCCA
>DASRJW010000120.1 GCA_035649275.1 Candidatus Krumholzibacteriia bacterium | reverse complement strand
TAGCGGTCGCGCAGGTCGACGAAGGCGAGCCCGCCGTGGTCGCGCTGCCGGTTCACCCAGCCGTTGAGAACGATCTCCCGGCCCACGTGCTCCCGCCGTAACTCGCCACAGGTGTGGGTGCGGCGCCAGCTCATCGACGCTCCCCGCTCTGCTCCAGGAGCGCCGCCACGACTTGGGGCGCCAGCTCGCGACGATGCGACGCCTGCGCCCCTTGCACCAGATCGCGCACCACCACTTCGTCACGCTCCCTTTCTTCGGCGCCGAGAATCACCGCCACCAGTGCTCCGGCGCGGTCGGCACTCTTCAGCTGTGCCTTGAGCGACCGTCCGGACAGATCCACCGCCGTCGGCGCGGCGCGGCGCAGCTCCCGGGCCAGCTCCAACGCCGCCAGACGGGCGGACTCTTCCTGGGGCAGCACCTGGATCGGGGCGCCGCGGGGGCTCGGCAGGGTCTGCGGCCGCGTCTGCTCCAGGGCGAAGAGGAGACGCTCGATGCCGGCGGAAAACCCCACCGCCGGTGTCGGCGGGCCGCCACACGCCTCCACCAGTCCATCGTAGCGCCCGCCGCCGCCGAGGGCGCTCTGCGCCCCGAGCGGCGGATAGTGCACCTCGAAGGCGGTGCGGGTGTAGTAATCGAGCCCGCGGACGATGTGCGGGTTCTCTCGGTGCGGGAGGCGCAGCCGGTCCAGGCCGCGGAGCACGGCGGCGTGATGCGCGGCGCAGTCTTCGCAGAGGTGCTGGCGCAAGAGTGGCAAGCGCTGCGCCACCGCCCGGCAGCCTTCGTTCTTGCAGTCGAACACCCGCAGCGGGTTGTGGACGTGGCGCTCGCGGCAGGTGGGGCAGAGCGCCTCTTGCTCGGCTTCCAGTGCCCGGCGCAGCAGTGTTTCGTAGGCGGCACGGCAGCCCGGGTGGCCGACACTGTTGATTTCCACCTCCAGGTCCTCGAGGCCGAGCTCCTGCAGCACCGTCATCATCAGATCGACGATTTCCAGGTCCTGCTCGGGCGCGGCGCTGCCGATGGCCTCGGCCCCCAGCTGGAAGAACTCGCGGAAGCGACCGGCTTGCGGCCGGTCGTAGCGGTACATGGGACCGAGGTAGTAGAGCCGGCGCACGCCGCCTTCACGTCCCATGCCGTTCTCCAGGTAAGCCCGCACCACCGCCGCCGTTCCTTCCGGCCGCAGACTGAGGCTGCGGCCTTTGCGATCGAGGAAGGTGTACATCTCCTTCTGCACGATGTCCGTGTCGGCGCCCACACCGCGCACGAAGAGCTGGGTGTCCTCGAACAGGGGCGTGCGGATCTCGCCATAGTCGAAGCTGGCGAAAGTGCGACGCACCTGCGCGTCGAGGTGCTGCCAGTGTCTTGCCTGCTCCGGCAACAGGTCCTGGGTGCCGCGCTGGCGCTGGAATCGCATCATGGCCTCGGCTGAATGCGGCCCTGGGTCCATTCCCGGCCGCGTGCGGCCCCTCAAGGCTTCCCGGCCGTTCAGGAGAGAATGGGATCTCGGCGCCGCCGCGTCCACAGCGACCAGGCGAGACAGCCGCAGGTGGCCCCCAAAAGGTCGGCAACCGCATCGAGCACATCCTTCTCTCGCCCCGGGACGCGGCCCTGCGAGAGTTCGTCCAGGCTGCCCACGACGAGGCCGACCAGAGCTCCCTGCAACGCTGGCCAGCGCCCGCCGCGCCGGGCCCGGCCCCAGAGCGCCCCGAGAACGGCGTACTCACCGGCATGGAAGAGCTTGTCGATTCCGGCGATGCCGGCACCCGGGGGCTTCAGGTCCGGGATGGAGGAAAGGCCAAACACCACCCCGAGCCAGAGAGCGAGGTGGAACCAGCGCGAGCGCAGGAAAGTCGGCATGCGTCCCTCGTGTCTGGAGTCGGCTGCACCGGCGCGGGAGCGTTCTTTCAAGGCAGATCCGTGCCCGATCTCCGGCGCGACGAGGCTGCGGCAGACCGGCTCGAGCCGCCGCTCCCGCGCACGGTGAGGCTCACTGCCCTGGGCTCGAGGGAGACGAGCTCGATCCAAGGTGGCAGCTGCGGGATCACGGGCACTTCGATGTGATGACCCGGGGTGAGGCGGCTGGCGTCGAGGAAGAGTCCGATGTCGGCGCCAGCGAGGGCGCTGAGGCGCGACTCGGGTCCCCCCAGGGTCAGCACGGCGTGCGACACCTCGAGTTCGACGTTCCAGCCGGCCCGTGCGGGCGGCACCACCGTGAGCGGCACTTGGGACAGGGTGCGGAGGCGCCGGCGCTCGGCCACCCAGCTCACCCGCACGCGCTCGGGAACGCACTCGACCTGCGGCGCCGCCCGGGCGAGCGAGACCTCCTGCGTCGCCGGCCCGCGCCGGGCCGGAAGCGCCAGGGGCTGGGTCAACACCGCCTGCAGTCCGGCCACGATGGGCTCGGGTCCGACGCAGAGCACCCTGGGCGGCTCCACCCGTGGCGAATCAGCCAAGCAGTAGCCCTCGGTGGGGGTGGCGTTCCACGACAGCGCTACCGGCAGTTCGCGCTCGACCCGACGCGCCAGGCGCAGCGCGATCACCGAGGGCGAAAGAATGCGCTCCAGCGCGAGGCGGTCGCTCGCCGGGGGATCGATGTCGGTCAAGCTGGGGACGACGCGATCCAGGCTCGGGGTGGCGGCGGAGAGATCGATTTTCGCCGCCACGGTGCCCATGACGTTGACATGCAGGATCATCTCTTGGGCCGGACCGGAAACGAGCACGCGCATCTCTGCCGGCGGTCGCTCCAGGAGCATCAGACTGTCCGGCAGATTGACGTAATGGATCGGGATGCGTTGCTCCCGTTCGATGACCTTGGCGCCGTGGACGAAGGACCAGAGCAGGAGAGCCAGCGCGAGGGAGAGCAGCTTCAGACCCAGGTTGTTGCGCAGCCGTGCCGGCAGACGCATCACGGACCCCGGAACAGGCACTTCACTCGGCCCCAAGTGGTCGGCGTCACCGGGGTGGTGCACGGGCAGTCGGCGGTGCAATTCATGGTGGAGATGATCGGGATCGCTTCCACCAGCTCGGGCTTGCCGTTGATGGGATCGATGGGGTCGCAGATCTTCACCTGGGGCTTTTCGAACACCAGGGAATCCGCCGGCACCGAGGCGCCCTTGATCTCCAGGCGCACGTCGGGGACGCGGAAGTCCTCAGGCAAGTTCCTGTCGACCTGCTTGAGATCGAAGCTCACCAGCTCCACCGGTCCCGCGGCAAGAAAGCAATTTTGCAGGATGACGCTCAGACCATTGGAGCCGGTGAGAGTGCCATCGATGTGGCCGATGCCGCTGTGAGGCGGCCTCTCGTCGCTGATGACGAAGCCGGCGGGCACATCGATGCTGAGGAGGGCGCCGTTCAGCAGGGTGCCGTCAGGAACCATGGCGAAGACGTAGGCCCGGATGGCGGGAGCGAAATTCAGCACCTCGGCCACGCACACCTGGGCGCGGTCGTCGAAGAACACCCCGATGGTGTGGCTCTGCCCGGAGGAGGAACCCCAGAGAAGCGGCAGCAGCGCCATGGCGCCACCGGCACCCTGCAGACCTTTGGGCAGCATGGATCCATCCCTTGGGGAGGCACTCACTTGCATTCTATGCACGTTGGGCGCCTGCCGCAAGGCAAGGGGCGCACGCGCCCCTCCTGAGCTCGCAGGCCAGGGTGGAGCACGGCGGCGAGATTTCAGCCGAGGTATTCGGCGATGCCGTCGGCGAGGCGGGCAGCGTAGGCCCGCTGCGCTTGCACCAGCAAGATTCGATCGTCCCTGCTGGTGATGAATCCCAGCTCCACCAGCACCGACGGCTTATCGATGGACTTGAGGACGGCCAGAGGACCTTGCTTGACGTCGCGGAGAGCGGCGCCCTCCACCCGCCCCAGGTGGTCCAGCAACATTTCCGCCAGCGCCTCGCTGAGCTTCATCGTCTGGTTGCGGGTCATGTCCATGAGGATGTCGACGATGGGGGCGTTCACCTGCTCTGGCGGCACGCCGCCCACGAGATCCGCGGCGTTTTCCCGGTCCACGAGCTCCCGCGCCGCCTTGTCCTCGGAGCCCTCGATGGAGGAGAAGAACACCTCCGCGCCGCGCGCCTTGGAGGGAGCGGAGTTCACGTGCAGGCTGACGAACAAATGCGCGCCGTACTGGCGGGCGATGCTCTGGCGCCGGCCGAGGGGGATGAAGGTGTCGCTGCTGCGGGTGAGGATGGCGCGCAATCCCTGCCGCCGGTTGAGCTCGTCCCGGAGCAGGCGCCCCACGGCGAGGGCCACGTGCTTCTCCTGCAGCCTCCCGTACACCGTGCCGGGATCCTCGCCGCCGTGACCCGGATCGATGGCGACGATGCGGTCCCCACTCTCGCGCACCGCGCGCACCTGTGCTTCCCGCGCGGCACGCTCGTCGTCGCTCAACCGCGGCGTGATGTCCACCACGATGCGATGACCCCGGTCGCCGCTCGGAGCTTGCGGGAAAACGCTGGCCTGTGAGGTGCGGGAGAACTGGATCACGATCTCCACGCCAGCGTCGGTCGGGCGGGCGTAGACACGGCGCAGCACCGGGTCGCCGGGAAAGGTCTCATCCAGGGACTCGGCCAGCTCCGCCCCGTGCACTTGCAACACCACCTGGGGTGGCGTGTCGAAGACGCGCACGCTGAAACGCGCCTCGCTGTCCAAGTCCAGGACGAGCCGCTTGTCGTCGGCGGCCTCGAGCCAGTGGCGCAGCTGCAGGATGCGCACGCGCGCTGCTCGCGCCAAACCGGAGGGCAGAAGGAGCAGGAGAGGGACGCTGGCAAGGAGCTGAAGGAGCCTACGTCTGGAACAGGAGCCCGCGAGGATCGCTTCCGACACCGCACCCACCCGCCGTGGCGACCGGCGCTGCCTGGCTCGTCCTTCGGCGTCGTGCAAAGCCGACTAGTCGACGATGACGTCGGTCTCGATGATGAACTTCATGGGGTCTTGAGGCAGGCCGTTCTGCATGACCTCGTAGTGCACGTGCGACCCCGTGGCCTTGCCCGTGCTGCCGACTCGGGCGATCCGGTCGCCGCGCCGGACGCGCTGCCCGGGGCCGACCAGCAGCTTGCTGCAGTGGGCGTAGCGGCTGATGATGCCGTCCCCATGGTCGACTTCCACCAGGAGGCCGTAGCCGCCCCACAGACCGGCGCGGGTCACGGTGCCGTCCGCAGTGGCGCGCACCGCTGCGCCGGGGTGGGCCGCGATGTCGATGCCGCGGTGCATCGCTGCCTGTCCGGTGAACGGATCCATGCGGCGGCCGTAGCGGCCGGTGATGAATCCAGTCTGCACCGGCCTGACCGAAGGCGTGCGGGCCCAGATCTGCTCCCTGGCGCGCAACGTCGTCAGGATCTCGTCGTAGCTCTCGCGCTGGATGCTGGCCTGGCGCAGCATCTGCGAGATGCGGCCGCTCACCTGGTCCAGGTTCTCGTCCAATGGCTCGGGCAGTGTGCCGCTGTCGTCCAGCACCAGGGGACCGCCGACGCCGGCATCGAAGACGTCGGTGTGGATGGGCTGGAGGCTGGCGAGGAGGCGCAGACGCTCTTGCACTTGCCGTCCCTCCGCCATGGCTCCGTCGAGGGAAGCGAGCTGGGTTTCGATGACCGTCAAGCGCTCGCGCAGTTCCTCGTTCTCCCCGTGGAGGCGCAGCATTTCGCGGCCTTCCGACAGAGCCCCGAGGTAGCGGACGCCGAAGAAACCGATCAAGCCGAGACCGAGGAGCAGCACACCGGCGGCAGCATAGAAGGCCGCCTGGGGTACGCGGAACTGGCGCACGTCATCGTCGTCGGGAACGTACAAGAAGGTGAGCTTCTTGCCGGGAGTGGGGCGCCAGCGCCGCAGCCATCGCATGTCGAGAACTGCTCCCTGTGATTCGGCGGCCGCTCACCCGCCGTCACCGGCAAGGATTGCGCACTCGCCGCCCTAGGAATGGACGTTCGTCCACCTCGGCGTAAACCGTCAGGACTTTGCAAGCCTGACTTCCGGCTCGTCAAGGCATTTTCCGCGCCAAGGGGGGAAAGGCCGGGACGGGTCCAGTCTGGAGAACCGCAGCCCTGCCTCAAGCAGAAACGTCGCAACGACTTGCGTTTTGCTCGCGGGAGCGAGCCGGGAGCCGGGGCCAGAGACTGGCTCCAGGAGGGGCGAGGGCACGAAGAGACTTGGCCAGGTTCGCCACTGGCCGAGCCTCGGGCGGTGGTGAACGATCTCATGACGGAGTGCCGCCGGGGGATTCGCCTTGGGGCGCCGCGCGCCTGCGGGTCGTTTCCCCCAGCGGTTCCTTACGAGGGTGCGTCGTTTCCGATCATTCCTCGACGTACGCCAAAAGTCCTTCCCCCACGCGGCCGGCCCGCAGCTTGTCCAGGGCCTTCTCCTTGATTTGCCGGATGCGTTCGCGAGTGAGCCCCATGGTGGCACCGATCTGCTCCAAGGTCAGCGGCTCGATCCCGTCGAGGCCGAAGTAGAGGCGCAGAATTCTCTGCTCCCGCGGCTCCAGCTCCTGCAACGCCGCCTGCAGATCCTGCCCCAGGGTGCGGGCGAAGGTCACCTGGTCCGGCCGGGCGCTCGACTCGTCCGCCAGGCAGGAAAGGAGCGAATTCGGATCTTCTTCGCCATCGAAGCCCTCGTCGAGGGAGAGGCTGGGATGGGACACGCGCAAGGTCTCCCGCACCTCCTCGCGGCTCAAGCGCATGCGCGCGGCGATCTCTCCCTCGTCCGGCGGGCGTCCCAGCTCCTGCTGCATCTGCCGCGACACCTTGCCGATGCGGTACAGGGCGCCGGCGCGGTTGAGCGGCAAGCGCACGACCCGGGACTGCTCGGCCAGCGCCTGATGCATGGACTGACGGATCCACCACACGGCGTAAGAGATGAACTTGAAGCCACGCCGGTGATCGAAACGCTGGGCCGCCTTGATCAGCCCCAGGTTGCCTTCGTTGATCAGGTCCTCCAGCGACAGCCCTTGATTGGCGTACTGCTTGGCGATGGAGACGACGAAACGCAAGTTGGCCCGGACCAGGTGATCCAGCGCCGCCGCGTCCCCTGTTTCCACCCGCTGCGCCAGGGCCTTTTCTTCCGCGCGGGAGAGCAATGAAGTCGCGTTGATCTCGCGCAGATAGATGTCCAGGCTGCCTTCGACGTCCCCCCCACGAACACGCCCAGTCGACATGACCTCTCCTTGACTCCGGGGATGGTGAAACCCCCGTGAGACCTGGGTGGGGGGATAGGTCTCACGGCGCCCGCAGGCGGCGTGCATGGTGGGGATGGTCGACCGGCGGCTTGGGGAACCACCGGGTTGCGGGTGGAACCGTGCTCAGGAACGGGGTCGCAAGACCACGTGGCGCACGGTGCCGCCCTCCTTGATCTTCAGAGTGATCGGCTTGCGCCGGTCCTGAAGCTCGGCGCGTATGGCGCCGTAGTCTTCGATGCCTTGGATCTCCCGGTTGACGATCTCCAGGATCATGACGCCCGGTCGCAGGCCTTGCTCGGCGGCCGGGCTGCCGGCTTCGATCTCGGTGATCACGACGCCGCTCTCGTCCGCGCTCAGGCCGTACTTTTCCCGCACGGAAGGCGAGGCCACATCTTCGACGCGCAGCCCGAGCCAGCCCAGCGAGGGTTGCTGGGCGGCGGGGGGGCCCACGGTCTCGTCTCGCATCTCGCTCAGGGTGACTTGGAGCTCCAAGTACTTGCCGCCGCGGAATACCTTCACCCGCACCGTCTTGCCCACTTCCGTCCCGGCCACGAGGAGGCGGAACTGGGCGGCGTTGCTCACCGGGCGGCCCTCGAACTCGACGATGACGTCGTCGGCCCGGAGCCCGGCGCGCTCCGCCGGGCTATCGGCGGTGACGCTCTGCACCAGGATGCCCCCGGCCAGGTCCCAATCGTTCCCCTCGGCCACGGCACGGGTCAGCGCCACCGGCACGATGCCGAGGAAGCTCCGGCGCACCCGCCCGGTGTCGATGAGCTGCTGGGCCACCGCCGCCGCCAAGTTCACCGGGATGGCGAAGCCGATGCCCTGACCCTGCGCGTTGAGGGCGCTGTTCATGCCGATCACTTCGCCGCGGATGTTCACCAGCGGCCCGCCGCTGTTGCCGAAGTTGATGGAGGCGTCGGTCTGGATGAAGTCCTGCAGATCGATCTCGGCGCCCATGATGCTGAGTTCGCTCCGGCCCTTGGCGCTGATCACACCCACGGTCACCGTGCCGGCGAGCTGCTCGCCGAAGGGGTTGCCCACCGCGATGGCCCAGTCGCCGACGCGGATCTCGTCGCTGTCGCCGAGAACGAGAGACGGGAACGGTTGGCCGTCCCGCGCCGGCTGGGTGATGCGGATGACCGCGATGTCGGTGCGTGGATCCTGGCCGACGATGGCGCAGGGGTAGCTTTCGCCGTTCAGGAAGGTCACGTTCAGCTCCTCGGCCCCGTCGATGACGTGGTTGTTCGTCATGATGTGGCCGCGCTTGTCCATGACGAAGCCGGAGCCCGAAGTGGGCCGCGGCGGCCAGCCGCCGCGCGGGGTGAAGTCGCGGAAGAACTCGTCGTAGGGACCGCGCTGGCCGGTCTGCACCTCGCCGCGCCGCACCTCGACGTAGACCACCGCTGGGCTCACGATCTCGGCGACACGGGTGAAGGGACTGTGGACACTCTCGACCGGACCGTAGCCGTTCGTCTCCACCTTCGGCCGGGCGGCATCGGAGCGCGGTGCCGGCGGCGCCTGGGCCCCGGCCACGCCGGGTGCCACCAGGAGGAGAACGGAGAGCGCGGCGAACGCGGAACGCATGGGAAACGCTGCCTCCACGCGGCGGGAGTGGCGCTTGCCTTTCGTGGGGACCGCTGGTCGCAAGGATGCGACGGTTCCGGGCGCCTTTGTCCCTACCAAAGCGAGGTTGGGGGCCCCGCAGACTGCCAGGAACCTGCCCCTAGTCTACGTTCGCTTCCGGCACACTGTCAACGACACCGCCCGGCTTCTGTTCCCCGCCTGCCCGTTGCGTTTCCGAGCCGGAAGCGTCGCGTCCCGGTGCGGTTGCCCCTCCGCAGCCCTCCTGATAGCGTCCGGGGGCTGTCCTGGTCGAGGAGCGCCGGGAGGTCCCGCGGATGGCGAGCCCCAGCGTCGTCTTCGTTTCCGACGCCCACTTCGCGCTGCCGGTGGATGCGGCAGAGCGCCAGCGGCGCCGTTCCTTCCTCGACTTCCTCGCCTCGCTGCACGGCGTCGAGCAGCTGGTGATCGCCGGCGATCTCTTCCAGTTCTGGTTCGACCTGGGAGGCACGCTCCCGAAGGGCCATTTCGATGTGCTCGAGGGTCTGGCGCGCCTGCGGCGCTCGGGGACGCGCATCGACTACCTAGCGGGAAACCACGACTACTGGCGCAGCCGCTTCTTCCGCGACGAGTTGGGGATCGACACCTACCCGGAGGGGTTGGAGCTCGCGACCCAGGGCCGGCGCGTTCTCGTCCTCCACGGCGACGGTGCCGGCCCGGGCGATCACGGCTACAAGATGTTGAAGCGCGTCGTGCGCCATCCCGCCACCATCGCGCTCGGGCGGACGCTGCATCCCGATACGCTCTACGCCTTGGCGCGCCGCGTCGACCGCTGGTCGCACCGGCACACCTCGCAACAGCACCTGGACGAGGGGCGTCTCGAGACGGCGGCGCGGCAGGCCTTCGCCCGCGGCTTCGACGCTCTGGTTCTCGGCCACGTGCACACCCAGCTGCACCGTCGCCTGGAGGGCGGCGAGCTCGTCGTCATCGGTGACTGGCTCACCCTTTTCTCCTTCGTGCGTCTCCAGGGTGGCGTCTTCACTCCCGGCCGCTGGGAGCACACCGGTGCGTGAGGCGGACGAGGGGGTTGATGTCTTCGTGCTGGCCTCGGCAGCGGCGTGGCCAGCTCAACGCAAGACGGCGAGACGCCCGCGGCTCGAGCCGCGGGCATCCCGGGCCACGTAGACGTAGACGCCGCTCGCCACCGGATTCCCGTCGGCGGCGCGCAGATCCCAATGCAAGCCGCCTCCCAGCGGGTCGCGCAGCTCCCGCACCAGGTCGCCCTCGAGGTTGTAGATCTGGATGCGCGTGTCCGCGGCGGCCTCGGCGAAGACGACCTCGCTGCCCCGCGCCGGGTTCGGCACCGGGAACACCTGCGTGGCGCCGGTCCCGGCCACGTAGAGTCGATGCACCGTGTCGGCGGCGGTGAGGGGCGCAGCATCGGCGCGCGCCCGCACCAAGCTGGCGATGCGCAGCAGATACGGAATGCCGCGTCCGACCCAGGGCGTCCCGGCGGGAAGGAAGACGAGAGTGTGGTCGGGATCGGGGTGCTCGACGCGGTCGATGGGGACGGGCGCACCGTTCCAGGACAAGTCGTAGCTGGCGTTCGCAAGGGCCACGTCGTCCGGTTCGCGGCTCCACTCCACCTCGAGGGCGCCGCTGGCGCTGCCGAGTCCCACACCGACGACGAAGAACGCCGGTGCGGAGCACTCGTGGCTGCTTTCGATGCGGCTCGCCGGCCCGGCGAGCAGACCCCACTCCGTGTCGCGCAGGCTGTCCACTTGCACCACGAAGGGGCCGCACGGCAGCGGTGCGTCCAGGCTCAGGTCCACGACGCGGCCGTCCTCGGCGACGGTGAGCTGCTGCACCTGCAAACGCTTCTCCCCCGCCTGCAAGTGGAATCGATGCGGGACGAGGCTCAAGGGGTGGAGCGCATTGCTGGCTCGCAGGCGGAGCGCCGTCGGTCCCTGCACTTGCACCGCAAGGAGACGGGGCAGCGGTTGCGCTTGCGCGACCACGCCGTTCGACTCCCCCACCACGCTGTCACCCAGGACGGCAACGACTCGGTAGGAATACTTCACGAAGGGAACGAGCATCGAATCGATCCAGGTGTTGCTCGTCGTCCTCCCCAGATCGACCCAACTCTCGGAGAATGGCGGCGTGCGCCGGACGACCACCTCACCGGGCATGTCCTGGAGCCAGGTGAGGCGCAAGCGGTCCGGACCCAGGGATTCGGCGCGGAGGCGCCGCGGCCCCCGGATGTCCTCCTGCAAGCGGTAGAGCGCCGAAAAGCCCCGAAACTGCAACACGAGCTCCAGTCGGCCGTCCGCATCCAGGTCGGCGACGATCGGCGCCTCACCTGCGGCGATGGGGGCGCGCAGGACGAGCCCTCTGGGTTCCGTCGCGCCTCGCGCCAGGTAGAGATCCTGCCCCTCCACCAGGGCGAGCCACACGGCGCCGCTCGGCGACAGCGCCAGAGCGCTGCCGATATCTAGATAGTTCTCCAGCGCCAGGAATGGATAACGGCCCGGAACCGTGCTGCCGTGGCTGACGAATTCGACCACCGCCGTGGGGTAACCATCGCCGGCGGGATCGACGGTGCGCTGGGAGCCGACGAGGAAGCCGCCCTCGGGCAGCGCAGTGAGGTCATAGGCGTAGGTGCCGCCGCTATCGATCTGTCGCTCCGGCCTGAAGATTCCATCTATTCCGCGTTCGAAGACGGTGACGAAGCCCTCGGCGTCACCGCAGGCGATCTCGAGTCTGCCGTCCCCGTCGAGGTCGCCTGCGACCGCATCGGCGCCCCAGGCGTTGAAGCCGGTTTGCACCGGGTTGTCCAACCGCTGGAGCAACGCCGGCGCCCGTCCCGCCGCGTCGTCGTAGAGATAGAGCGCGTCGTCGCGGGCAAGGATGGCTTCGAAGGCCGGATCGGCGTCGAGTTGGAAGAAGCCGAGGGCACGGAGGTCGCGCAACGAGGCGGCAACGGAATCGGGGAAGCCGCCTGGTGACCGCGTCACCAGCCAGGTGATCCCCAGGCCGTCGGCGGGGAGTCCTTGGAAGAGCAGGTCGTCCGCGCCGTCGCCGTTGGCATCCGCGGTACTGCGCGGGAAACCATCGCGACCGGTGTCGTAGACTCGGACGAAGTGGTCGTCGACCACGGCGTACGCTTGCATCGTCTGGCCCGACCCGACTTCGACGCGCCCCCAGACGACCGCTCCGGCCGGCGACATTCCCCAGGTCTCGGGAGAGAACGGGCCGAGGTCCAGGAGGGACAGCGCTCCTTGCGGGCCCGGCAGATCGGCCTCCCCCGGCCAGGGTGAGAGCATGGGCGGACGCGGCACGGGAAGGTCCAACCGCCCACCGGCTTCGTTCTCCACGCTCACGATCCAGTCCGCAGCGGTCGGCACGGCCGGTTCTTCCAGTTGCACTCGGGCGCTGAAACCGGCGTCGGCGAGGAGCGGGACAGAATCGCCGACCGCGGTCACACGCAAGCGGACGGCCTCATCGGCGTGCACGGACACGAGCCAGCGCGGCTCGCCGGCGCGCCATCCTTCCTGCACCGCCAAGGTGTCGACGACGGGAGCGGTGCGATCGAGCTGCAAGACCCCGTGCCTCTCGCGTCGGCGCCCGTCGGCGGTCTGCACCGCGAGCGTGTACTCCCAGAGACCTGGAGGAGCGCCGCCGAGAGCGGCGGCGGCGAGGGTGTCCGCCACCACCTGCCCTGGAACTGCGGCGAGGACGGTGCGCATCTCCCCCGTGGGTCGATGCATCAAGGTGAGGGAACGACGCGGGAGGTCGCCGCTCAGCACCGTGCCGACGAGGGCGAAGCGATCCTGCTCTTGCTCTTCCGCCTGCACCGTGACGATGAGATCGTCGGTGCTCTGCACCGCGGCCACCCCGTCCGCCTCGCCGTGTCCGAGAGCAGCGGTCCAATCCACCCCTGGAGCGCGCCGCGCCGCCGCCACGAGGAGTGCCCGGGCCCGCACCGCATCGGGCTTGTCGGCGCGGCAGAGGACGATGGCGGCGAGGCCCGCCACGTGGGGCGCCGCCATGGAGGTACCGCGGCGCTCGCCGATGCCGTCCTTCACCCCGTCGTCGTCGTAGTCCAGGGGCAGCAGGCTGCGGATGCCGGCGCCGGGAAAGGCGCTCTCCTCCCCCGGCGCCGCGAGCTCGACGCCCACTGCGGCGCCGTAGTTGGAGAAGGAGGCGCGGGCGCCGCTCCGATTGCTGGCAGCGACGCCGATGACGCGCGGATCGCCGCAGGGGAAGTGCGGCGCCTCGCTGCCGTTGTTGCCCACCGCCGCCACCACGATGACGTCGTGGGCCACGGCGTAGCCGATGGCCGCGCGCACCAGGCTCGACTCCTCGCGATCGCCCCAGGAGAGGTTGAGGACCCGAGCCCCGTTGTCCACCGCATAGACGATGGCTGCGGCGGCATCGTCGGTCTCCAGCGCCCCGCCGAAGAACTGATTGTAGGCGGCGCGCACCGGCATGAGACGGACGAAGGGAGCCACGCCGCGCAGCTTGCCATCGGCGGCGATGATGCCTGCCACATGGGTGCCATGGCCGTTCTGGTCGGAGGGATTGTTGTCGCGCACCGTGGCATCACCGAATCCTCCCTGACCGGGTGCATCGGTGAAGTCGAAGCCCCAGGTGTCGTCGACGTAGCCGTTGTCGTCGTCGTCCTGCTTCTCCCATTCCTCGACGAAGCCGTCGCCATTCTGGTCGCGCCCGTCGTCGTCGGGACTGGCGTTCCCCGGCTCGTCGTCGTTGTGCCACAAGCGCCGCTGGAGATCCGGGTGCGAGAGGTCGGCACCGGTGTCGATGACCGCCACCACCAGAGTGGTGTCCGGCGTCACCAGGGCCAGCGCCGCCGGGGCGCCGACGCGCTCCACGTTCCACGGGATCTCGCCGTCCTCCGCCGACTGCACCGCGGCGGGCGCGACGGGAGCGGCGGGCTGGGCGATCGCGCCGTCCAGCGTCAGAGACCGCACCGGCTCGACCTCGAGAACATCGGAATGGGCGCGCAGCGCCGGCAGCGCCGCCTGCAGTGCCGCGGCGCTTTCGAAGCGCAGCACCTGCCAGGCGTTGAGCGGATGGGAGAGCTCGGGCCCGGGGCTCGAGGCCCCGGTCGAGGTCGTCGCGGGCGACACGGCGAGGAGTGGCCGCGCCTCGAGCGGCGGTTGCGGCAAGGCGGCGAAGAGGACGGGAAGCGACCGGCTCTTGCCGAGTCGCGCTTGCGCCGCCGGCGCCAGCCGCACCGCGCACGCCACCGGCTCGGCCCACCCGGGGACGGGAACGCCGGCCACGGCCAGGAGCACGAGGCCGAAGGAGGACAGCCGCGGCCGCCGCAAACGGTGGTCCTTCCTTACAGATCGATGGCGAGGGAGAACCGGTGCGCGTTGCCGAGATCTGCGCTGACGGCGGTGAAAGCGTAGTCGAAGCGGTAGCCCGCCTTGCGCACGCCGACGCCGAAGGAACCGCTCTGGGTGTCGAAGCCGGTCTTCCAGCCGCCGCGCACGCTGAAGAGATCCATGTAAGTGATCTCGGCCCCGAAGTGATTGCGTGGATCGTCGTCGTTCCCCACCTCGAGATCGTAGGCGAGCACGAAATCGGTGCGCTGGTTGGCGAAGTGTCGCTGGTAATCACCGCCGGCGCGCAGCGTCACCGGCAACTCGAAGCCGTCCTGGATGAAGGACATCTCCGGGCCCAGGTGCTGCCCCGCCACCGCGAAGGTGAGGCCATCGATCCGGGTGTGCAGTCGCGCGCCGACATCCATGGCCCAGCCACTGGCCTTCTCGTCGTCGAGACCGCTGAACAAGCCCTTGACGCCGAGGCCGGCGTCGATGGCGCCGAGCTTGGCGATGCTGCCCAGCCGGCGGCCGTACGCGCCCTGCACCACCACTTCGTAGAAGTTGAAGCTGCCCTCGTCGATGCTGCTCGGAATCGTCCGGCGCTGGATGTCGTCCATGTACAGGCCGGAGAAGAGCAAGCCGAAGACGCCGATCTGGGTGGCGTGCGCCAGCGACGCCGATTCCACCCGCACCGTCTCCAGCCATTCGTTGTGCTGCAAGGCGATGCTCGTCGAGGTTTCCGCCGCCAGACCAGCCGGGTTCCAGTAGGTCGCCGTGGCGTCGGAGGCGAGCGAGACGCCGGTGTCCCCCATGCCGGCGAAGCGAGCACCGGTACCGAGACGGAGAGACAGGAAGCCCGCGGTGCCGGGCTCGCTGGCATGGAGTGCGGCCGGCAACGCGGCCAGGCAGAGGATCCAGGCGCCAGCGAGCAGCCGAGCCCGGCGGCCGCGACTAGGGCGCGGAAAGGAACGCATGAACAGAACCGTCCTCCTCGGGGAGCAGTCGGTCGGGCAGGGGGACCCCGGTGGGTCCGCGCTCATTTTAATGTCTGGCGCCCCCAGCGTCCAACGCTCTGGGTGAAGGAAAACCCGCCCGACCGCCACGACCCTCTCCCTTGCGCCCCACACGCTTCCGGACGCCAGGATCGAGCCTCTCCCGCGGCCTGACCAGCGGGCGCTCTCTCAGCGCCGGATCGCCACTGGAAGCACCCTGGTGCCGCCGGTCGAAAGCTCCATCCTTGCGAGATAGATGCCCGATGCCAGAGCTGAAACATCGAGGTGGAACTCCACGATCTCTCCCGTCGTCCCGGCGCGGCTCTGGCGGCGGACCCGTTCGCCCTCCAGGTTGTAGAGGTCGCAGAACGCGGTCGCCGGAGCGGTGAGCTCCACCCGGGCCCGGAGTTCCGCCGTCGCCGGGTTCGGCGCCACCACGAAGCTGGAAAGAGCGGCGTCGTTCCCCTGCGGCAAGAGCTCGCGCTCGAAGCGGGAGAGAAAGGCATGACCGCTGCCGCCGCCGACTTCCGCCCACGCCACTTCTCCCAGCTGTGGCCAGCTCCACACACCACAGTCCGTCACCGTTTGCGTGGACACTTCCTTCCGCGCCGGATCCCAGGCGCGTAGACGCGCGAAGCGCGCCAGCGCTGCCAGCTCGGCTCTGCCGTCGCCATCCAGGTCGGCCAGGAGCGGGCTCACCGCCAGCGCCGCCGGCAGCGCTGCCTCGAGCTCGCGCCGGCGCTGTCCGGTCCCATCCCAGACGAGCAGCGCCCCGCCGGGAAGATGCAGCAGCACTTCCACCGCGCCGTCGCCGTCGAGATCGGCCGCGAGAGGCGTGCCCGCCCCCGCGCCCGGTGCGGGCTCCGCCTCCAGGGAAGGATCGCGGGCGAAGACGCTGGGCCAGCCGGCGCGCTCGGCGCCGGAGAAGGAGAGCACATGCATGGCCCGCGTGCTCGCCACCAGGATCTCCTGCGAACCGTCGCCATCCAGATCGGCGAGGGCGAGCGGCGTTTGCAGGCTCTCGCCGAGACGCTCCAAGACCGTGACCTCCGCGGCGCCGCTCGCGGTCGGCGTGGCGCGGAGCAGCGTCCCCGCCGCATCGGCGAGGAGGATCTCGTCGTCGCCGTCGCCGTCCAGGTCGCCAGCGAGCATCCGATAGGGCGGCGCCACCGGCAGCGGCAACACCGACGTACTCGGAGACGGAACTCCGACGACGGGGCAGCTCGACGGCACCTGGAAGAACAGCTTCCCACTCGCAGCCAGCGAATCCGTCTCCACCCAGGCGAGACCTAGGGGCGAGGCCGTCGTCGGCCAGCGCACGCCCACCGGGCCGCCGCCGAGACGAGCGCCCGGAACTTGGCTCGCGACACGCTGCGGACAAGCCGGCGGCGGGAGCGAGGTCCACAGGTGCACGCCGCCGGCGTCTTCCGTGGCGACGACAATCTCCGCCGCCGCCGTCCCGCCGAGATCGAGCAAGGCGAGGGATCGCGGCGCGCCAGCGAGCGTGGTGACGAGGGGCGGGAAGAGCGCATCGTTGCCCGCGCCGCTGCCGTCGCGGTGCCAGGCGAAAACGTGCGTGCCCGGCAGCGTGTCCGTCGTGGCCACGAGAACGACTTCGCTCGCGCCGTCGCCATCCAGGTCCCCCACCGCCGGGGCGCTGGCCCAGGTGCCCTGCCGCTCCGGCGGCAGCGCGGCCCAGGGCAACAGTGTCGAGGCATCGCCATCGGCGGCGGGTAGATCGTCGAGGCGCCGGTCGAGCAGGTACAGCTTCCCCGCTTCTCCGGGAACGACGAGGGCCTTGCTGCCATCGGCCTGCGGCAAGGCCACGAGGTCGGCGCCGCATTCACCGTCCAAGAGTCGACGCGCCTCGGGGTGCGGCGCCACCTCCGGTCGCGTCGTGACATCGAGCCGTACTTGCAAGCGGGCTCGCGCCCCGGGCAGAGGGAAGCTCGGGTCGAGGGCACTCGTCGTCGAGTCCGGCAACGCCAGCAGCTCGAGGGACACACCGCTCGGCGCGCCCATCGTGGTCGCTGTGCTGGGAAGGGTCTCGGGTGCAAAGAGGTGGGTGCGACCGAAATAGTCCTCGGCGCTGCCGAAGGAGCGCACGTTGTCCGGGAAACGGTCGAGATCCTCGATGCCGTCGGCTTCCTCCACGTCCACTCCCTTGCGGCGCGGATCGCTCTGCACGTTGGTGCCGCCCTGGCTCAGCACCTCCTGCATGGCCAGCTCGTCCACGTGCAGGACGAGGAGCCCGACCCCGTCGCCCGCTGTGTCGAGGCCCACGAGATCGGTGAGGAAGAAATCCCACTCGGCGCCGGCGAAGGTGTCGATGGCATCGCCCGGGGAGAGGATGCCGTCGCCGTTGGTGTCGACGTAGTCGAAGGCGCAGTTGCCGTTCTTGTCCTCGAAATGGAAGAAGCGCGGCAGCAGCGTGTCGCCGCACACGACAGGCCCATCCACGTCCTCGCGCACGTAGCTGACCAGGAAATACTCCCGCGCCGAGACGGGGATCCTCGCCACGACGGAGTCCGGCGGTCCGGTCTCTTGGTCGCGGAGCACGAACTCGCCGTCCCCCACGACGTCGATCGGATCCACCCAGCCGACGAGCATGCGGTTGAAGGTGCAGGGCAAGGCGGGGATGAAACCGTTCGCCACCCACAGCCCGTAGCCCATGAGGCAGAAGTTGCCCACACCCTGTGCATCGGGAATCGGGGTGGGATCGGGGTCGAAGAGGGGCAGCATGCCGAGCTTCTGGCCGATCTCGTGGGCATAGACTCCGAGGGCCCCGGTGCGTGTGCCCCCGGTCACCTCCAGATCCTGCACCTCCCACTCGGGCAGCACGATGGCCTCGCGCACCAGCACCCCATCGGCGGTGGGATGGCCGAGTTGCACGCTGTCCGGGGTGGAGAGCACTTCGCGGAAAGCGATCTCATCGATGAACCCCGACCAGATCTGGGTGGGCGAGTTGCCGGCGATGTCCGATTCTTGGCCGGGGCCGGCGTGAAGGACGATGCAAGCGTCATAGGCGGCGAAGTCGACGCTGGGGTCGAAGAAAGTCACCGCTTCCCCGCTGAGCCGCACCATGAGGCTGTCGTAGGCGGCGTAGTCGCCGTAGAAATCCTGGGGTTGCGCCGCCAGCGCCACGCCGTCGGGGACGTCGACGCGCACCGTGGTCCGTCCCGACGAAGCGGCGGTGAAATACTGCTGCACCTGGGAGAACTGCACTTCGTAGTAGAAGCGATCGTGCAGCTCGCCGGGCGGGGAATCGCCGAAGCGCAGGTCGGGAAACTCCACCCGCAGCGCCAGGAGGCGGAGCGTGTCCGGCGCCGTGGCGAGGCGCTGCGCTTTCCCCGCCTGCAGACGCGCCATGGCGGCGGCAAGATTCTGACGCGACACGCTGTGGGCTGGCGGCGTGGTGCGGCCGCGCTTCCCCGGCAGCGGCGGGGCGGCGTGCAGAGCACCGGCAAAGAGGAGACAGAAGCCGAGGGCGAGGACGAAGGCTGGGGCGGCTCTCGGCAAAGGGGCTCCCACGCTGCGGTCGGAGAGGGGTGCGGACAAGCGAGAAGATACGGAGGGGCGCGGGCCGGTGCAACGGCAGCGAACGGAGGAAACCCCTCGCCTTCTCGCGGCACCGCCCCTGATCGGCACCGGAGTCAGCTCGGGGTTCCCTGCCGCACGCTGGAGCGGGCACAGCACTCCCGCAGTCCCATGTCGCCCCAGCGCGTCGACGCCCTGGGGCGTCCCGGCGAGGCTCAGTTGCGCTGCTTCGCCTGCACCTTCGTCCGCTTCTGCGTCGCTTTCGGATCCGGCGGCAGCGGACGCCGTTCTGCTTTCTCTTGCCCGCGCCGCAGGTCCCGTCGCACCGAGGCGGGGACGCGTCGAGCGCCGCGCGGCGACTCCACGCGCTCGCGGCGCTCCCGCTGCCGCGACGGCTCGAGGGCAACGCGTTCCCGGGTGCGATCGGGCAGCCACGTCGCCCGCGGCATTGCCGCTGGCACCACCGCCGCCGGCCCGGCGAAGGGACGCTCTGCATACACCACATGGTGATAGTGGTGCAGCGGGTGATACACGACGTGCACGCCCGGGACGTAGTAGCGGCTGTACACCGGACGGCAGTAGCCGGTACCGAACTCCCAGCTCCAGCCGAAGCGCAGTCCGGCGGAGAACCGTGGAGCCGGCGGCGGCAGGTAGACGCGCTCGTAGGCATAACCGAGATAGCGCGGCGCCGTGCGGACCTCTTGCACATAGAAGTAGCTGTAGTCGGCGGTGAACGTCGCTTCGTCCCAGTGCGGGAACAGCAAGCGATGCACGTCGTTGAAGGCCAAGAAGGGATCGCCCTCGATGCGGAACGGATGTCCGTCCAACCGCCAGGAGCCGCAGTCACCGCGGAGGCTCAGATCGAGAGCGGCGAAATCGAAGGGCTCGGGGCTCGCCAGCGCTTCGACGTAGACGATGCCGCTCGTCCCCCAGCGTGACGCCGGCCAGGCCAGATCCCGAGGCCCGAGCTCTACCTCCATGCCTGCAGGAACCCAGCCGTCGTCTTCCCACCAGCGCGGGAAGAGCAGGCGCACGAAACCATCGCTGTCGATGGCATAGACGAGGTGATAAGCGTCGACGTCGCTGCTGAAGCCGAGGCGCACCGTCTCGCCCTGGGCGTAGACCGCGCCCTCGCCGCGTTCGAGGCGGAGATGCACCTGCACCTCGCCGTCGTACCATGGGTTCAGGTCCGCCTCGTGGTCGGCACGCGCCTGACTCCCGAGGAGGAGCAGGATCGCCGCCGCGCCGCTCGCGACCTGTCGCGTCGCGCCTCGATTCCATGCCGCCGTCGAGGGAGCGCTGCCGCGCCGGGAGCCGCGCATCACTGGACCTCCGGCTGCACCGGCGTGTCAACCGCAGGACCGAGCGGCTGCGGCTTGAGCTCGTAGTTGTTCGGATCGATCTGGTACGCCCAGTCGAGGAGCACCGATTCGCTGTCCATCCCGACGACCGCGAGCTTGCCGACATTGAAGGGCTCGAAGGTGTTGCCGGGCCGCGTCTCTTCCCAGATGCGCACCATGATCACGTGACCCGGGCGCAGCGGCACCTCCGCCACCGGATTCCAACCGGCCTCGGAGAACCAGCTGACGCTGGGGTCGTCGAAGTCGACAAAGCCCATGTCCTGCAGCTCCACCACCTGGGGATGAGGCGTCCGTAACACCGGGATGCCGCTCACGACGGCGAAGTAGACGTCGGTGAACAAACTGGTGGCGCTCATCGCGTAGCCGTAGGGCGAACGCGAGAAGTCGTAACCGCTCTGCTCGAGCATGGGACCGTCGGCGCGATAGAGGCGCACGCTCCCCGCCGGGCGGGGCGTGTCGAAGGTGGTGGAAGTCTCGGTAAGGGCGCTCTCGTTCCCCGAGGTATCGAAGGCGGAGACACCAAGGAAATAGGTGTTGCCGTTGACGAAGGCGAAAGGCACGCCGGCCGGCAAGGTTTCGCCGCCGATGATGAGATGGTGCTGCGTCACGGGGACGTCGCCGAGACGATAGTAGTCGTGGTCATCCTGGCTGATGAACACGGAGAAGCCGGCGAGATCGTAGTCTCCCGGCGCCGTCCAATAGACGGTGACCTCGCCATCGCCGGTGATGGACCAGAGGTCGTGGGGTTCTCCCGGCGCGGTGAGATCGTCGGTGCCGACCACGCGCCGGCTGGAATCGTAGCAGCCGGTGGCGATCAGGCCGAGCACGCCGAGTGCGAGCAGTGTGCGCATCCTGTGCCTCCCTGACTTCCGGCCTCCGCGTTGTTGCCGGAATGCAAGACGCTTCTTCGAACGTGACCTGGGCGCGACCGGGACTCCGAGGTCGCGCGACGACGACGAGCGCATAGGCCATGCCAGGGAGGGAAAGCGACGGCGGAGCCATGCGGCGGCCGAGAATGCCCCGGGCCCACAGCGTGGCGCCGAATGTTGTGGTCTGGCTGAAACGGGTTGTCTACTTTCCGACACGGGTCGGAAGCGAGGTGTGGAGGATGCCGTCTCAGGGAACCATCGACCATCGCGTGGAGCTGCCGCCCGAACTCGCCTGCCCGCGCTGTCGCGGGCCGCTGCGTGCCACCGCTCGAGACCTCGTCTGCGCGCAGCACGGCCAGGCGGCGCGTCGCGGCGCGGACGGCGCTCTCCTCTTCGCCGACGACTCCCTCTACTGGGGCGAAATCGAGCGCGCCTCGATGCGGCAGATCCTCGAGGCGGCGCGCCACACCGGCTGGCAGGAGGCGCTGCGTCGGCACTTGCAGCCGCCGTCTCTCCTCCCCTACGTGCAGCATCCCTCCCGCGCCGACTGGCGAGTCCTCGTACCGCTGGAGCGGGAGCGCACCGTGAGCCTCGACGTCGGCGCCGGCTGGGGCGCGGTGAGCTTCGGCCTGGCTCCGCACGTGCTGCGCCACTACGCGGTGGAGCGCGTGGCGGAGCGCCTGGAGTTCATCGCCCTGCGCCAGCAGCAAGACGGTGTCGCCAACCTGGTGCCCGTGCGCGCCGATCTGCACGCTCTGCCCCTCTGCCCCGGCAGCCTCGATCTGGTGGCGGTGAACGGCGTCTTGGAATGGGCCGGACTCGTGGACCCGGAGCCGACGCCGGGAAGGAGGCCGCGGGCACCGGACGTGTTGCAGGAGGCCTTCCTGCGCCAGCTGCACGCCTTGCTCCGCCCGGGCGGTTGGCTCTATGTCGGCATCGAGAATCGCTACGGGCGTGTGTTCTGGCGCGGCACGCCGGACCACCAAGGCCTGCGGTTCACCAGCTTGATGCCGCGCCGGCTGGCCCGGGCGTACACGCGCCTGCGTGCGGCGCACTCGCCGCGCACCTTCGTGGCGGAGCGCGACTATCGCACCTGGACCTACTCACTCCGCGGTTACCGCCGCCTCTTCGCCCGTTGCGGCTTCCGGGACCTGCAGGCCTATGCCGTCGTTCCGGGCTACAACGCCCCGATGCAGCTCGTTCCCCTAGCGCAGAGCGGCCCATTTCTCTACCTGACGTCACGCCTGCGCTCGCCCCGCCGGGGACTGGGCCCGTTGCGGCGCGCCGCCCATCTCCTTGGGGCTGCCACCGGTTGGGAAGCGCAGATCACTTCTTGCTACGCCTTCATCCTCCGCACTCCGGAGCACGGTGCATGATCCAGCTCCTGGAGCAACACCTGCGCGGCCATTGGTCGCTGCTCGATCCTGCGACACCGCCGCCATCGTCTGTCCACTGGCTGAAGCTCGGCATGGAGGAATACCCAGAGAAGGAGTCGGCGCTCCTCCTCCTCGCTTTCCCCGCCCACGGGCGGTGGCCGCTCGCGGTCGCCAAGGTGGCCCGTGACCCCGAGGGCAATGCTTGGTTGGAAGGCGAAGGCGAGCAGCTGCGGCGCCTCGGGCAAGTCCTGCCGGAGGCACTGGCCCGGCGGGTGCCGCGGCTCTTGCATCAGGGACGGATCAACGACTGCGCTTTCCTGCTCATGACCGCGCTTCCCGGAGAAGTCGAGCTCCACAACACCTGGGGGGCCCGGGGCGCCGGCGGTCGTGGCGCCCGGCTGCAGGCAGCGCTGGATTGGGCCTTGGACTTGGCGGCGGCGCTGCCGTCGGCACCCCTGCAGCCGGCGGCATGGCTCGGCACCGAGGCGCTCGCCGCGTTTTGGGAGGATGCGATTCAGGTGGGTTGGGACGCGGCCTTGCGCCAACAACTCGAAGCCCGGCTCGAGCCGCACTGGCAGACGCACTGGCCGGCGGGGTGTGCCCACGGCGACTACTTCCCAGGCAACGTCCTCTTCCGCGGCCGTGCTCTCTCTGGGGTGGTGGACTGGACGCTGGCGACGGAACGCGCGCCCATTTTCCTCGATGTGCTCACCTATGAGTGCAGCTTCGCCGTGCAGGCGGCGCGTCGGGGGAGACTGCCGGAGTGGCGGGAGATCCGCGCCGTGCACGACCTCGCGCCCCTCCGCACTGCTCGCTTGCGGTTGCAGTCGCAGGGAATCGACCTTGGCCTCGGTCGGCCAGAACGATTCTTCACCCTCCTCGCCTTGCACCGGACCGCGCGTCGCGCCGGTCGTCGGCCCATGGGGCTGGCGTTCGCGCGCATCCTGCAGGCGGAGCTGGCGGGTCGGTGAGGATGCCGCTCCGTCTCCTGCAAGTGGTGGGTGGAGCTGCGGACCCCGCCTCCGGCGTCACCGGCGTCGAGCGCGTGGCGCAGACCTTGGTGGCCGGCCTCGACTTCGCCCACTACGTCGCGTATCCGGAGAGCGGCGCCCTCGCCTCGTGGTTCCGCTCCCGGACGGGCGCAGTGCTCTCCGCCATGCCGCAGCGGCGCTTCGACCGCGCCTGGGTGCGCCAGCTCGGCGCTTTCATCGAGGCCCATGGCATCGACGTCGTGCTCAGCCACGGCCTGCGCTACGACTTCCTCGCTAGCCGCGCCTGTCGACCCCGTGGCGTGCCGCACGTCGTCTCCCGCCCGGCGCCGCTGGCGGGAGAAGCCACGATGCCGGCGCTGCGCAAGTTCCTCTACGGCATCGTGGACACCTGGACCCTGCACGTCTGCACCGGGATCGTCACGGTCTCCGAGGCCTCGCGGCGGCGCATGCGGGCGACGCAGGGCGTGGCCTCGCAGCGGATCACGGTGATCCCCAACGGCATTCGCATCCCCCAGGTCTCCGCCGCCGAACGCGCCGCGGCCCGCCGCTCCCTGGGCGTCGCCGACGACGACACGCTCCTCGGTGCGGCGGGACGACTCGTCACTGGCAAAGGCTTCGATCAGCTCTTGCTCGCGGTCGCACGCTTGCGCCCCGCCCCGGCACCGGTGCTCACGATTCTCGGCGAAGGCCCCGAACGGGGGCGGCTGCAGGACCTCGCCCAAGCGCACGGCCTCCGCCTCCACCTGCCTGGCTACGTCGCCGAACCGGCGCCGCTGCTGGCGGCTTTCGACCTGGCCGCGCTGCCTTCAAAGGCCGAGGGCTTGCCGCTTTCGCTCTTGGAGACCATGGCGCTCGGCGTCCCGCCGGTGGCGACTAGGGTGGGAGGGATTCCCGAGCTCATCGTGCACGACGAGTGCGGTCTCCTGGTCCCGGTGGGTGACGTGGGGGCCTTGGCGGGAGCCCTCGGGCGTTTGCTCTCGGACGCCGACTTACGGCGTCGCTTGGGTGCGGCGGCGTCTCGCCGGATCCGCGATCACTTCAGCCTGGAGACCATGCTGCAGACCTTCAGCCTTTACCTCCGGAGCCTCAACCCCGCTTCCAGCGCGAGACCGGTCGGCTGAAGAGCCCCGTGGCAGCGGCTTGCGCCCATGCTGGAGGGACCCGGCCGGGGCGGGGAAAAGAAAAGGCCGCCACGCTCGTGGCGGCCTCTTCCCGAAGGACCGAAGAACGACGACGGAGAGTATTGAAACCCAACGTGATCCAGCCGGATCCTCGCCTCAATCCGGCCCTCGGCCTCCGGGGCTCCGCTGATACGGAGGAGCACCGAAAAACTCGCATCGACCGACGGGCCCTCGCGCCCTACCGCCTCACTCCCGCCTCGTCGGTCTAACCAGCTGAGGCAGGGATAGAGCACCAATCCCCACTTTGGTGTCCACCCCGGCCCCGGCTGCTGGTTTCTCTGAGCGACCCGTCGGTCGCTGAGATTGTTCCTGACCGGCTGCTAGCTCTTTCACCGGCCAAGAGCTTTGCAACCTGAGCAAGGCACCCTTCATGCCATTCCAGCGCCGAAAATTAACGGTAAAGACAGCAAACACTTGCACCCCCTCGGGGGGCTCGCCGAAGATTTCGCGCCGGTCGTCCCATCGCAGGTGCAGCAAGCGCTTTTACACCCTTTCGGTCCTCGGACTGTAAGTCGTTGAAAAAACGACCTGTCACACTGGCAAGGATTTTTATTGTTGGGTGCCCGTGAGGAACCAAGTCTCGTCACGGGTCGAAAACGGAGCGAGCCGCAGGACCACGAAGACGAGGAGGACGAAAGAGCGGGCAACGGCGGCGGAGGTAGGTGCGCGAGGCGGTTCAGTCGGAGGCGCGGGGCACGCTGCAACCGTACAGTTTGATCTTCTGCAGCAGGTTGGGATAGCTGATGCCGAGAACGCGGGCGGCTTCGGACTTGTTCCCCGCCACCCGGCGCATGGTGTCGCCGATGACCTCGGCCTCCACGCGCGCCAAGTGAGCGCGGAGCGAAATCCCCTCGCGGAGCACCGTCGCTTCGGGCGGCAGCCCCGCCGCCTTCAGCTCCTCGGGCAGGTGCTGCGCGGTGATGGGCCGCCCCTCGTCGGCGAGGATGACGGCGCGTTTCACGCACTTCTCCAACTCCCGGACGTTGCCCGGCCACGAGTACTGCTGCAGCAGGTGGATCGCCTGCCGCGAGAAGGCGGGGATGTTCTTGTGCAACTCCGCGGCGGAGCGGCGCAGGTAGTGTTCGATGAGGTGCTTCACGTCCCCCTTGCGTTCCCGGAGCGGCGGGATGGTGATGGGGAAATCGTTGAGCCGGTAGTACAGGTCCTCGAGCAAGTGGCCTTCCTCCATCTCGCGGCGGAGGTCGCTCTTGGAGGCGCAGATGACCCGCACGTCCACCTTGCGGAACTCGTTCGCCCCCACCGGCCGGACCTCGGAGGAATCGAGGAACTGCAGCAGTTTCCCCTGCATGAAGAGCGAGGTCTTGCCCACCTCGTCCAGGAACACGGTGCCGCCGTTCGCCGCCTCCAGGAGCCCCATCTTGGTGGTCTCGGCGCCGGTGAAGGCGCCGCGCACGTGGCCAAAGAGTTCGCTCTCCAGGAGTTGCTCGGGTAAGGCGGCGCAATTGAGGGCGATGAACTTGCGCCCGGCGCGGTCGCTCATGAGGTGCAGGCAGTGGGCGAGCAGCCCCTTCCCCGTGCCGGTCTCGCCCGAGATGAGGACGCTGCAGTTGCTGCGCGCCACCTTCTGCGCCAGCGCCAGCACCTGATACATGGCCGGGTCGGAGGTGATGATGCGCCGCAGCGCCGGGTGCAGCGTCGAGCCGGCCGGTTCGGCTTCGGGTTCCTTGAAGTCCTCGCGGAACAGTTCCAGGAGAACGACGCCGGCGAGGTTGGCGTAGGTGGCAATGAAATCCACCTCGTCCTGACTGAACGCGGCGGGTCCCTGGGAGCGCGGACGTTCCAAATACAGCATCCCCAGGCGGCGCTCCTCGAAGCGCAGCGGCTGGCAGCAGATGGCGCCGGCCCGGCGCACCACCTCGGGGTGGCGCTCGCCGAGCGCCTCCTGCACCCGGGTTGAAACGTAGGGCTCCAGCCCGGCGTCGACGAAGGTGCGCGCCAGCGCCTGCGCTTCGCCGCGCTCGAGACCATAGGCGCCCTTCAGCAAGGGTTCCTTGCGATCCGGAAGGAGCACGGCCAGGAAAGCAGCGGAGCACTCGGTGCGATTGCTGAGGGAGCGCAGCATGACTTGCAGCTGCTCATCGAAGCTGTGGGCGGGATTCGCCAGGGCGTACAGCTCGCTGAACAGATTGAGCTGGTTGGCCGCGCCGCTCGTGCCCGCCACCAAGGCGCCCTCGAAGTCCTTGCGCAACGCCTGCACCTGGAGCAGGAGCTCCGGGTCGGCGCACTCTTCGCAGACCCGTTCCAGATCGTAGAGCACGAGCAGGCCGTCGTCGTGATTGCCGAGCCCCTTGTGCGCCTGCGCCAGGACGATGCCGGCGTGACAGTAGCCCGCATCCTCCTCGAGGCGGCGGAAGGCTTCCACCGCTGCCTGGGCCTCGCGACCGGCGCGGAGCATGGGCTCGCGCCCTTGCTGGGTCAGGTACGCTGCGGCGAGCGCGGTGCGGCTCCAGGCCAGCTCGTAAGGATTGCGCGTCTTCTCGAAAGCTTCGACGCTCTGCAGGAACGCTTCCACCGCCAGACGGGGGCGGCCGAGCTCGACCTGCGCCCTTCCCATGATCCGGTAGATGAATCCGATCTCGTGCTCTTCACCGCAGCCTTCACAGATCTTCAGGGCGCGGCGCGCCGTGGCGACGGCCTGCGAGCGCAGGCCGCTCCGGAGCTCCAGCTCGGCGAGACGGCGCAGCAACTCGCCCACCACGTCGCCCTTCGGCGCCAGGGCCCGGGCCTTGCGCAGGCCGCTCTCGTAGTTCTCCCGCGCCTCGTCGAGCCGGCCCTGGGCGAGCATCATGTCGCCGAGGAACTCGTCGGTCAGCGCCTGGGAACGGGCGAAGTGATGCCTCTCGGCGAGCACCCGCGCTTGCAGCAGGTATTTCTCCGCTTGGTTGTAGCGGCCGGCGAGAACGAGGGCGCGACCCATGGAATTGAGCACACCCACCAGGGTGGCGCTGTCGCCGAGCTGCTGTGCCAACCGACGCGCCCGGCGCAGATGCGAGACCGCCTCGTCGAACTCGCGGGTCTTGGTGTAGACGATCCCCAGGTTGCCGTGGGTGCGGGCGAGCTTGCGGGTCAAGCCGAGCTTCTCGCACAGATCCTTCGCCTGCATCAGAGCCCGGATCGCTTTGTCCCATTGGCAAGCGTTCTTGTAGACGATGCCGAGGTTGGCGTGCACGTTGGCGACCCCGGCTTGATCCTCGATGCGCCGGTAGGTCGCCAGGGCGTCCAGGTTCAGCTGCTCGTACTCCGCCGCGTGGCCGAGGCGGCCGTGACATTCGGCGGCGATGGTGAGGGAGCGAGCGTATTCGGCGTGCGCGGCGCTCGCCTTGAGCAGCTCCATGGCTTGCTCAGCGTCGCGCAACGCCGCCTCCGCCTGGCCCTGGGCGACGAGGACCTCGGCGCGGCAGCGGAGCACGATGCCCTGCTCCAGCTCGGATTCGTAACCTTGGAGGAATTGTCCGGCGCGCTCGAGCTCGACGCAGGCTTGTTCGAGTAGCCCTTTGGAGCGATAGCAATCGGCGATCTTGCGGCTCAAGCGCGCGGCGGCGACGGCGTCGAACTCGTCGCCCGAACCCAGCTCGCGGCAAGCCGTGCTGTAGTACTCCAGCGCCGCCCCGTAGCTGTCCGAGGCCAGATGGAAGTCCCCGACTTCCTCCAGCGCACCCAGGGAGGCCCCTGGTGGCTTGCCCTCGAAATCAGGAGGATCGTGCCGATCCCGATTCAACATGGACGCCCCCGGCGAGATCGGGAGTCACACTTGTCTCGGTCGAGCCGGCTGTTCAGCGCCAGGCTCGCATGATGGTCACCACATGCTGCTTGAGCCACGCCGCCAAGCCCCTCGGGCTCCAGAACGTCCTGCTATCCGTGTAGCCGATCGTGGGAACTACCGGCCCTGGACCGATCCCGCCCCGATTCGGCAAGTCGTCGTCGCCGGGGCCGGAACCTGCAATGGGAACTGGGTCGGCAGGCGGTTGCGGCCCAATGCTGGGGGTCTTCACAGTCCCCGGCTGCAGGGCCGTCACCGCGTCGTCACGTCGTGAGCTTGTCGGAGAAGCAGAGGCAGAAACCACGAGGAGGGTAGCGATGAGCACGCACGCCCAAGCGGTGCGATGGATCATGCCCCGACTCCTTCCACTTCGATGCCCCAGGCTCTCGAAGTCCCCGCTGACGCCTGGAACGATGCGGCACCGAAGCCTTGCGAACCTGCACCCGCGGAAAAGTCGATCCGTCCGTGGGTGTTCGGAAGCGGGCTTGTTCGCAATATTAACAGGGGGAAAGGCGAAGTCAAGGATGCCCCTGTTTTTCCTGCGCTTCCAGCCGTTCCGCTGGGGCATGCGACTTGCCCTCGGCGAGGGTGAACCCACGCCTGGAGGGGAGCATGCTCGACGCCGTGATCCTCGGCGTGCAGGGGGTTCTGGTTCCGAGCCGGTCGTTCCAGCAGGCAGCCATCGCCGCGGCCGCGCAACGGTTGGCCGCCGAGGGTGTGCCGCCGACCCTCTTTCTCGCTGCCGCCGAGCGCAGGCTCGCCGCCACCGGCCCTCGTGCCCTGGTCTCGCGCACCCTCCGCGACCTGGATTGCACCCTCCCGCCCCAGCGGGTACGGGCTGCGGTTCTCGCCGCCCGCCACGCCATTCCCGCGTTCGTCCTGGATCCAGAAGCCCGGCAAGCCTTGCTCGCCCTGGCGGCCCGCTGCCAGCTCGGCTTCCTCGACAGCGGTTCGCCTGCGGTCATGGATGCGCTCCTCGACCGCTGCAACCTGGGTCGTCTCGTCACCACCAGGCTTTGGGCCGAGTCTCTCGGCTGGTGCGCCCGTCCCGGTCGCTGCCTGGCCTTCCGCTGGTTGGCTCGCCGTCTGGCACTCCCGCCCTCTGCCTGCGTGCACGTCGCTCAACCGGGTCCGCAGCGGGAGGCGGCCCGCCGGGCAGGCTGGCAGGTCTGGCCGCACGACCCCACCCCCACCGGCACTCTCGACTTCTCCCGACTCCTCGACTGGGTGGATGCGCGCGAGACGGAGCACTGAGGCAGCATGGATCCGAGCCGCACCGTGAAGTACGCCCTCGACCGGGTCTTCGCCTTCGTCCTCCTCCTGCTTTCGAGCCCCCTCTTCGGGCTCATCGCTCTCGCCGTCCGGCTCGACAGCCCCGGCAGTCCGTTCTTCCTCCAGGAGCGCATCGGCGCCCGCGGCCAGCCCTTCACCATCTTCAAGTTCCGGACCATGCGGAATGGTGCAGAGCGCGACGGTCTCGGCGTCACCACCGCGCCTGACGACGAGCGCATCACGCGCCTCGGCTCCTTCCTGCGCCGCACCGGTCTCGACGAGCTCCCGCAGCTGCTCAACATCCTCCTCGGGGAGATGAGCTTCGTCGGCCCGCGTCCCACCCTCCGTTATCAAGTGGATGCCTACACACCGCGGCAGCGCCGCCGTCTCCTCTTCCGCCCCGGCATCACGGGCTGGGCGCAGGTGCACGGCCGGAACGACATCTCTTGGGCCGAGCGCATCGAGCTCGATCTCGAGTACGTCCGCACCCACACCTTGGGCCTCGATCTCGGCATCCTCATGCGCACCCTGGGAGTGGTCCTGCGCGGTCGCGGCATCTACGCCGCTGGCGGCAGCAACGACGGTTTCTTGCCCGCGGGCACCGACGGCCCTTTGCCCGCCCACGACTCACTGCTGCAGGCCGGCGACACGCCTCCCGTCGCGTCGGCTCCCGGTGACGACGACTTCTTGGCCACCGACAGCGAAGGTCGCGTGCTCCGCCTCGGTGCCGATGGAACCCTGCAGCCCGCCAGCACTTCCCCTCGCTCGAGCCGCACGCCGGCTCCCACGCGTCGCGACCCAGTGACCTCAGCTGCCGTCCCACCGGCTGCGAGCAGCTCCACGCCGATGCGTGCAGACAGAGACGAGATGCAGTCTGCGCCGATGCATGCAGAGAGGGACGAGATGCAGTCCACCTCAGTACGTGCCGAGAGGGGCACGATGCAGTCCGCGGCGGTAGGTGGAGAAGAGAGCGAGGCGCCGCGCTCGCCCGCTCCGCTGCCGCGGTGGGTCGAACCGGTGCGGACACCAAGGCGCCCCCTCGCGCACGACGCCGTGGAGGCCGGATCGCCCAGCCGCACCGAGCCGGCGGCGCCGCTCCTCGTGGTCGGCGCCGGCGGCCACGCCCGCGTCGTCATCGACGCCGTCGAGAAGGAAGGGCGCTTCACCATCGCCGGAGTTCTCGACGATGCCGCCAGCCCCGGAACAGAATTCCTCGGCTACCGGATCCTCGGTGGCCGCGAGGTCGTCGAACAACGCGAGACGCCCCGGCGTGCTGTCGTCGCCATCGGTGCCGCCGCGGCGCGAGGAGCTTGGATCGCCCATCTCGCGTCGCTCGGCTACGAACTGCCCGCCATCGTGCATCCCAGCGCCGCCGTGGGACGCGGGGTCGAGCTCGGCGCCGGCACGGTCCTCCTGGCCGGGGCCGTGGTCAACACGGGAGCGCGACTCGGTCGCGGCGTCATCGTCAACACCAGCGCCAGCGTCGACCACGATTGCGTCCTCGCCGACCTGGTGCACGTCGCGCCCGGCGCCCGCCTCGCCGGCAACGTCCGAGTCGGTGAACGCGCCCACCTCGGCATCGGCGCTTGCGTCATCCAGGGCCTCGAGATCGGCGCCGACGTCATCGTCGGCGCCGGCGCTGCGGTGGTGAACGCCATCCCCGCCGGCACCACCGTGGTCGGCGTGCCGGCGCGCCCGGTGCGCACTCCTCCCCCCGCTCCGCCTGCCGCACCGGCGAGCCCAACGCCTGCGATCTCGCAGCTGCCGCGCGCTTGAGGATCGGTCGAGCAGCGCGTCTCGACCCATCGGTTGCACTCGCTTCAGCATGTTGGCGTCCCGCGCCGTGCCCGCACCAAGAGTCCGGCGGGGGCGTCACGTGCCCGTGGCGAGCGCATGGAGGCGCGAGCAGGGCATCGTGTCGAGCGAGGAGCGCGCAGGAGTGCGCGCGACGAGCGTCCCCCGCCGGCCTCTTGGTGCGGGCACGGCGCCTGTCGTACTCAGTCTGAAAGTGAACGCGTATCGAGACCGTACTTCTCGATCTTCTTGTAGAGGTTGCTGCGCTGCATCTCCAGGGCGCGCGCGGTCTTGCTGATGTTGCCGTCGTTCTCCGCCAGCTTGCGCACCAGGAAGCGGCGCTCCGCGTCGTCCTTGAAGTTCTGGAAGGTCTGGTGCCCGAAGAGATCGTCCATCTCCGTGCGCGGTCCGGCGTCGCGCTCGAGAAAGACCTCTGTCGCCTCGACGCGCTCCCCCCGCGACAAGATCACCATGCGCTCCACCAGGTTGCGCAGCTCCCGGACGTTCCCGGGCCAGGCATGCCGCATCAGGATGTCCAGGGCGTGGGGGGCGACGGTCTTCGGCCGTTGCCCCAGGCTATCGGCGACACGGCCCAGGAAGTATTCCACCAGCTGCGGGATGTCCTCGCGGCGCTCGCGCAGCGGCGGCACGTAGATGGGCACGACGTTGAGCCGGTAGTAGAGGTCCTCGCGGAAACTGCCCCGCCGCGCCTCGCCGAGCAGGTCCTTGTTGGTGGCGGCGATGACGCGCACGTCCACGACGCAGGTCTCGTTGCCGCCGACTTTCTCGAACTTGCCCTCCTGCAGCACCCGCAGCACCTTCGCCTGCGCCGCCAGGCTCATGTCGCCGATCTCGTCGAGGAAGAGCGTGCCCCGGTCGGCCTGTTCGAACTTGCCGTCCCGGTTGGCGATGGCCCCGGTGAAGCTGCCCTTCACGTGACCGAAGAGCTCCGACTCGATGAGCTCTTCCGGAATGGCGGCGCAGTTGACCTCGATGAAGGCTTCACTCGCCCGGCGACCGTGCTCGTGCACCGCCCTCGCCACCAACTCCTTGCCGGTGCCGTTTTCACCCACGATCAGCAAGCGCACATCGGTCTGCGCCACCCGGTCGATGGTGGCGCGGATCTCCTCCAGGCGGACACTGGACCCCACCATCTCGTCGCGCCCGGGGTGGGTGCGCTGCAGCTCCCGGTTGCGACGCACCAACTGACGCTGGATGACGGCGTTGCGGACCGTGACGAGCAAGCGCTCCTGGTCCAGGGGCTTCTCGAGGAAGTCGAAGGCGCCCTTCTTGGTGCACTCCACCGCCGTTTCGATGGTGCCGTGGGCCGAGATCATCACCACCGAGACGTCGGCGCGGCCGTCCCGGATCTTCTGCAGCACCTCGATGCCATCCATACGGGGCATCTTGATGTCCAGCAGCACCACGTCCACGCTCTGGTCGGTGAGCAGCTCCAGCGCCCGCGGCCCATCCTCGGCCGCCAGCGTCTCGTAACCTTTGTATTCCAGGAGCCGGCGCAGAGAGCTGCGGATGCTCTCCTCGTCGTCCACGATCAGAATGCGCGTCGCCACGTCGGCCCCGTTCCCCGCGCGCGGACGCGCACGGCGCACGCATTCTAGCATCCCCGTGCGACGCGACCGCGATGTGCGCCGCTTGCCGGCGGCGACCGCCGCGCCTACCCTAAGGGAGCGCGGTGCGACCGCGGGGCCGCCGTCGCCAGCGAAGCGCTTCGTCCGGCGCCCACAAGGTGGTCACGCCCCCCTCCCTGGAGAGTCCCTTGCTCGCCCTGAAAGCGCTCACCTACGAGGAACTGCAGGCGCAGGTGCAGACCCTGGGGCTGCCGCGTTACCGCGCCGCGCAACTGGCCGACTGGGTGTACCGCAAGGGTGCTGCCGATCTGGCCGGCATGCGTAATCTGCCCCTCGTCCTACGCCAGCGCCTGCAGGGGGAGTTCCACCTGACGCCGGTGGCGGAAGCGCTGCACCGCCTCTCGGAGCAGGATGGGACGCGGAAGTTCCTCCTCCGCTTCGCCGACGGCGCCGCGGTGGAAACGGTGCTCATGCCCATGCCGGGACATCACACCGTCTGCATCTCCTCGCAGGTGGGCTGCCGCTTCGCCTGCAAGTTCTGCCTCACTGCGCGGCGCGGCTTGGTGCGCCAGCTGAGCCCGGACGAGATCGTCCAGCAAGTGCTGCACGTGCGCCCCTTCGTCGGCGCCGCGGGTCTCAACGTCGTCTTCATGGGCATGGGGGAACCGCTGGACAACTTCGACGCCGTGGTGCAGGCGATCCGTGTGCTCGGGGCGCGACGCCTCGGCAACATCGGGGCGCGGCGCATCACCGTCTCCACCACCGGGATCCCGGACGCCATCCGCCGCTTGGCGGACCTGGATCTGCGCGTCAAGCTGGCGGTCTCGCTCAACGCCAGCGACGACGTCGAGCGCAAGCGCTTGATGCCGGTCTCGGGCCGCCACACGTTGCGCGAAACCCTGGAGGCCGCGGCGTATTTCGCCCGTCGCACCAAGCACCACGTCACCTTGGAATACGTGCTGCTGCGCGCGGTCACCGATCGACCTGAGGATGCGGAACGTCTGCGGGCCCTCGGCACCCCGCCGGGGCCTTTCAAGCTCAACCTGATCCCCTTCAATCCCGATCCGCGGCTGCGTTTCGACCGGCCCGAAGCCGAACGGGTGCGCGCCTTCGCCGCCCGCCTCGAGGGCGCCTTCCGCTCTGTGTCGGTGCGCTGGAGCATGGGCCTGGACATCGAAGCGGCATGCGGCCAGCTGCTCGGGAAGGAAGCGGCGGGAGTCGGGTCTTGAACCTGGAACGGGTTCTGGTCATCGTCGCTCTCGGGGCCTCGCTGGCGCTGCTCGGCCTGGCGGTCCTCGTGCTGCGCGAACAGCGGACGCTGCGCACGCGGCTCGCCGTCGCCTTCGTCTCCGTCGCCCTCGTTCCCACCTTGCTCAGCCTGGTGACGTTGCTCTGGGGCCAGCTGCAACCGCAGACCTGGGCTGCCCACGGCATCCTCTCCTCTCTCGAGAGCACTCTGTATCTCGCCCGGCACGTCCTCGCCGAGCGGCACGCTCTCGCCAAAGGCGCCGCCGACGTGGCGCTGGAACGCCTGCGCTTGGCGCAAGCCGCCGGCGCCACCGACCTGGCCGATCTCCTGCAGGCGCGCTACGAGGCGCTGTACTGCGCCGGCCCTCCGGGGGAAGAGACCGTGCGCGCCCGTCACGGACCGTGGACCGAAGCGCAGGCTGCGTCGCTGGTGCACGACGTCCTTCCCGGCAAACGCTCCGGCGCCGGGACGCCGCAGCTCGTCCCCGCCCCCGACGGAACCTCCGTGGTCGTCGGCGTCGCCGGTCCGGTGGAGCTGGGCGGCGAACCTTACTACGCCATGGTGGCCGTGCAGGTGGACGAGAACGAAGCGCAGGCCATGAACGACGTGCGGGAGAGCTACCAGCGTATGCAACAGCTCCGCTTCCGGCAGCAGGAGATCCTGAAGTTCGTCTATTCCTTCGTGGTTCTCGCCATCGTCTTCTTGAGCTTCGCCCTCGGCCTCGGCTTCCTGCTGGCGCGCAGTCTGACCCGTCCCATCGAGACACTGCAGCAAGCTTTCGCCGCGGTCGCCGCGGGCGAGCTGGGCAAGCAAGTACCGACCGGATCGGGAGGCGAGATGGGCCGCCTCACCCGCGGCTTCAACCACATGAGCCGGGATCTGCAGAGCAGCCACGAGCAGCTCGTCGGAGCCACCCGCCTCGCCGCCTGGCAGGACGTGGCGCGCCGTCTCGCCCACGAGATCAAGAACCCGCTGACGCCGATCACTCTCTCCATCCACCGGCTGCGCAAGCGTCTCGACCCTGAGGACACCGTAGTGCGCGAGTGCCTCGACACGGTCCTGGAAGAAACCTCGCACTTGAAGCGGCTCGCCGACGAGTTCTCCAGCTTCGCCCGCCTGCCCAAGCCGCGGCTGCAACGCACCGATCCGGCGGAGATCCTGCAACAGGTCCTGGAGCTGTACTCGGCGACGCCACGGGTGCAGCTGCACGCCCAGCTCGACGGCGTCCCCCACGTTCTCGCCGACCGCGATCAGATCCGGCAGGTGTTCACCAACCTGGTGAAGAACGCCGTGGAGGCCATGCCCCAGGGCGGCGAGCTCGACGTGGTGTGGAGCGGCGAGGAGGGTATGGTCACCTTCACCTTCGCCGACCAGGGCTGCGGCTTCCCTCTGGACGTGGGCGAGCACGTCTTCGATCCCACCTTCACGACGAAGTCCACCGGCAGCGGCCTCGGCCTCGCCATCGTGCGCCGCATCCTGGAGGATCACGGCGGCGACATCAGCACCGGCAACCGCGATGGCGGTGGTGCCTGGGTGCGCGTCCGCCTACGCGCCGCCCAGGCGGCGACCTGAGGAGGGCAACCGATGTCTCTGGTAGCGTTCCTGCGCGGGGCGAACGTGGGTGGGCACAAGGTCTTCCGCCCCGCCGTCGTGGCCGCGGAGCTGTCGGCCTTCGACGTCGTCAACGTCGGCGCCGCCGGGACCTTCGTGGTGCGGAAGGCGGTCAGCCAAGCGACGTTTCGCGCCGCCTTGCGCCGCTGCTTGCCCTTCGACACCGAGTTCATGCTCTGCCGTGGGAGCGAGGTCATCGACCTCGCCACGGCGGCGCCGTTTCCGCCCCTCTCTTCCCGCGAGGACTTGCGCCCGTTCGTGAGCGTCCTGTCCCGGCGTCCGTCGAAGCTGCCGCCACTGCCCTACACCCAGCCCACCGGCAAGGACTGGGAGGTCCAGCTTCTCGGGGTGCAGGGGAGATTCGTGCTCAGCTGGTGGCGGCGCACCGCGCGGGCCAGGCTCTATCCCAACGAGGTCGTGGAGAAGAAGCTCCTGGTCGCGGCCACGACGCGCAACTGGGACACCATCGGCAAGATCCACCGCCTCCTGCTGGACGAATGAAGTCGAGGCCCGGTTCCTGGCTCCGTCTCGCCCGCATCGACGCAAGGTGAGGAAGCTGCCGAAGCGGTCGAACTCACCGCACGAGCGCGTTGCCTCAACTCCCGGGCCGCAGCGGCCCGAGGCAGAGCAGCAAGACAACGACGACGTCGATCACGGTGCCGATGGGAGCGAACCAGAGGCCGCCCACCGCCGCCAGCAGCATCGCCATCCAGGCGCGGCCGCCACCGGCGAGGAAGACCGCGCTGACCCCGAGCGCCGCGACACCGTAGACGACGAAGATCATCTTCATGAGCGTCGAGCGCGGCTCGATACCTGCGGCGCGGGCGAGGCGTGACCACGGACCCAGCTGCCCGGCGTGCGGCCCGGAGCGCGGCGTGACGAAGTCACCCACGAGGAGGGCGCGGGTGCCGTCGAACGCCATCCAGCCCGCCTGCAGGACCATGAGCGCGCCGACGAGCCAACCGCTCCAGTGCATGCGCTTCCGCTCGATTCTTCCCACGCCGCGAACCACCAGTGCTTCCGCCAGCTCACCCTCCACGCGTACCTGCGTCGATTCAAAGCCGCACACCTCCGGAGAATACAAGATCACCGTCACGAAACATGACAAGGTGGGTTTTCATCGGCGCGCCGTGAGAACTGAACCCGTTCAGTGTCCCTAGAATCTCGACCATCCATCCATTGACCTTAGCCTGTGGTATCGGCTTACGAGTCTTAGTGTCGACGCGCCCCTTTCGCATGAACTGCCTGGGACGGATGGTGATTTGGCCCGCCTGCGTCGGATCCACGCCCTCGCGCTTCCAAACGACTTGGAGCACTTCTACCACGGACGAGCGCAGCGTCGCGTAGTCCGGTGGAAAGAACTCCCAAGCCATTGCCGCACGCTCGGTAATCTGCTCGGAGTTCCATCCCTGCTTCGCCCAGATGGGAGCTGTCTCCGTAAACGCCGCGAGCAGTCCACCTGATTGGCGGAACACCAAGAACAAGAGGACCTCAGCAGGCGAACCCCCTTCGGGCGCTGGGACCTTCACCGCGTCATAGCGGACAAGCCATGCCCTCTCCTTTGCAGCGTCTCCGTAAGGTCGCTCATCATGAAAGTCGATCAGCGCAATGGATGAAGGCTGGGCCGCTGCCCCCAGGATTCTCTCGTCGGGG